>JALZAA010000032.1 GCA_030948625.1 Actinomycetota bacterium | reverse complement strand
TGCCGCTCTGGAACCCCGTGCTCGTCGCCGAGCAGGTCGGCACCCTCGCCGCGCTGGGCCAGGGCCGGTTCATCCTCCCGCTCGCCGTCGGCGGCAAGGACCAGTACGCGCCGATGGGCGTGCACGTGCGCCACCGCGGCAAGCACTTCGAGGCCGCCCTGGACGTCGTGCGGCAACTGCTGGCCGGTGAGACCGTCACCGCCGAAGAGCCGTACGCGATACGCGACGCCCGGGTTTCGCCGATCCCGCCCGAGCCCGTCGACGTGTGGATCGGCGGCACGGCCGAGCCGGCGATCGACCGGGCCGCGCGGTTGGGCGACGGCTTCCTCGCCAACGCCGACCTCACTCCGGACCAGGCCCGGGAGGCGATCGGCCTGTACCGGGAACGCTGCGAGGTGCACGGGCGCACCCCGACGGCGATCGCGATCCGCCGAGACATCCACGTCGGCGCGGACGACGCCGACGCCGAGCGCGTGGCCGGGCCGGTCGTCGCCGCCGGCTACCGCGGCTTCGACCCCTCGGCGTGCACGTACGGCGGTCCCGCGCAGGTCATCGACCGGCTCGGCGAGTACGCGGCGATGGGCTACAGCGACGTGATCGTCCGCCACCTCGCCGAGGACCAGGGCGAGGTGCTCGGGTCGTACGAGCGTCTCGCCGGCGTCCGCGCCGCACTGCTGGCGGTCTGACCCGCCGCCGTGATACGTCCCCGCCATGTCCGGGGGGCGCGGGGCGTCGTATCGCTGGTTCGGGTGGGCCCTGCTCGCCGTCGCCGTCGGAGGCCTCGTCCTGCGCGTCGTGTACGTGCTCGTCGAGCGGCGGGACGTCGACTTCGGCGGCGACGCGCGCTTCTACCACGAAGGCGCCAATCTTCTGGCTGACGGGAAGGGCTTCATCTCACCCTTCGCGCACGACGCCGGGCGCGTCGTCGAATCAGCCGAGCACCCTCCGCTCTATCTCGTCTTCCTCGCCATCCCGTCGGCACTCCGGCTGACGAGCACGCTGAGCCATCTGCTCTGGTCGTGCGCGTTGGGCGCGGCGACGATCGTGCTCGTCGGGCTGATCGGCCGGGCCGTCGCCGGCGCGAGGGTGGGGATCGTCGCCGCCGCGCTGCTCGCCGTCTACCCGGACGCGTGGATGGCCGACGGCTCCCTCCAGGCCGAGACGGCGGCGATGTTCACCACCGCGCTGTGCGTCCTGCTCGCCTACCACTGCTGGCACCGGCCGGGTTGGCGCCGGTTCGGCGCGCTTGGTGCGGCGATCGGCGCTGCCGCTCTTGCGCGTTCGGAGCTCGTCCTGCTTCTCGCCGCGCTGCTCCTTCCGCTCGCGCTCCTCGCCCCCGGCGGCGATCGCCGCCTGCGGCTGCGATGGTTGGGCGCCGGAGCCCTGGCCGCCGTTGTCGTCGTCGGCCCCTGGGCCGCTTACAACCTCACGCGCTTCCGCGAACCGGCCGCGCTGAGCACCCAGTTCGGCGCGCTGCTCGCGTCGGCCAACTGCGACACGACGTACTACGGGCCACAGCTCGGCTACTTCTCGATCCCGTGCGCGCGGGAGGTCGACGACCGGGAGTTCCGACCGGGCCTCGACCAGTCGCAGCAGGACAGCATCTTTCGCCGCGAGGCAGTCGGGTACGCCCGCGCCCACGCCGGCAGGGTGCCGGTCGTGGTGGCAGCACGTGTCGGTCGCGTCGTGGGCCTCTTCCATCCCGGCCAGCAGACGCAGATCGACGCCTTCCTCGGGCCGTACGGCGTGGGGCTCACGCGCACTGCGCTGTACAGCTTCCAGGCCGTTGGCGTGCTGGCCGCCGCCGGCGCATTCCTGCTCAGGCGTCGACGATCGGCGCCGGTCTTTCCCCTGCTCGCGCCGGCGGGCGTCGTGCTCGTCACGGTGATCGTGACCTACGGGCTCACGCGCTTTCGCTTCGCGGCCATGCCTGCGCTCGTGGTCTTGGCCGCGGTCTCTATCGACGCGGTGATCGCACGCGTTCGCCGGGAGGGAGCGCCGGCCGGGCCCGGAGACGGGTCCGGTTAACCGCGGGCGGCGTTGCGCAGCTTGTAGCGGGCGAGGCGCTCGACTCGATGCACGTAGTCGGGCGATCGGCGGAACCGATCGGCGAGCTGCTCGGCGCTCACGCCGCGATCGCGCCAGGCGAGGATGCGGCGCTCGACCGGCCGCAGCGCCCCCGAACGGCGGGCCCGGCGATCGGCGTGGCGACCGTCGAGGCGAGCCAGCTCCTCCACCTGCTCGATGAATCGGCGGCCGCGGCGGAAGCGTCGGGCGATCTCCGTGTCAGATATGCCGGCTTCTTTGAGAGCCAGCACCCGCCGCTCGATAGGACGCAAGCGCTGCGCATCAGCCATGGCGCACATCATGCCTCGCGCGCACCCAGGTCCGCGAGGACCGCGTGCGCGGCGTTGCGCCCGTTCACCGCGATCACGGAGCCTCCGGGATGGGTGGCGGCGCCGCACAGGTACACGCTCGGGATCGGGGTGCGGGCGGCGAACCGGCGGTCCCACATCTGGTCGGGCAGGCACTCGCCCTGGAAGATGTGCCCGCCGGTGAGGCCGATGCGCGCTTCGACGTCGGGCGGGCCCAGCACCTCGCGCTCGACCACGCAGCCGGCGACGTCGGGCGCGAAGCGGGCGATGGCGTCGAGCACCGCGTCGGCGATCTCGTCGCGGCGGGTGTCCCAGGTGCCGGCGGCCAGCGTGTACGGCGCGTACTGGGCGAAGACGCTCATCGTGTGGGCGCCGGGCGGCGCCACGCTCGGGTCGTACGGGGTCTGGAAGTAGAGCTCGCACCATTCGGGCGCGGGCTCGCCGCGACGGCAAGCGTCGTATGCCGCCTGGGTCTCGTCGATCCCGCGGCCGATCTCGACCTGGGCCCGGTATACGCGGTCGGGCCGGCTCGGCGCGGCGGTGAACGTGGGAAGCCGATCCAGCGCGCAGTTCAGCTTCACGACCGGGCTCTCGCAGCGCCACGCCCCCACCCGGGCCCGAAAGTCGTCGGGCACCTCGCCGTCGCACAGCGCGAGCGTGCGCACCGGGTCGGCGTTCGAGATCACTGCCGACGCCCGAATGAGCTCGCCGCCCTCGAGGCGCACGCCCTCGCCGGGGACGATCGCCGCGACCGGCACGCCCGTCGCGAGGACCGCACCCGAGTCGCGGGCCGCGTCGGCGAGGCAGAACGAGACCCGGCCCATGCCGCCCTCCACGTAGCTCCAGCCGCCGATGAGGCCGAGGCTGTGCATCGCGTGGATCCATGCGGTCCCCGGGTCGCGCGGCCCCGCGAACGTGCCGATGATTCCCTGGCCGTGCAGCGCGGTGCGAAGGCGCGGATCGCGCACGTGCCGTTCGACCACATCGGCGATGGACGCGTCGAACAGCACGTCGCGCGCCTCCGCATCGTCGGCGAACAGCTGTTCGAGATCAGCTCGGTCGGGCGCGTCGCCGAGCCAGGTGTCTCGTCCTGGGTCGCCGCCCGCACGCAGCCGCGCCCGGATGCGCGCGAATAGCGCGTCGTAGGCGAGGTAGCCGTCGACGTCGCCGGCCGCGAGGGCGTGGACCTCCTTGGTGGTGCGGTCCTGGTCGCGCCACTGCGTCAGCGACGTGCCGTCCTCGAAGGGGGTCCACTGCGTCGGATCGCAGACGAAGGTCCGATAGCCATAGCGGGGCAGGTCGAGCTCGTCGATGACGAACGGATGCAGGAGGCCGACCAGATACGCGCACGGGCTCACGAGGAAGCGCGGGTCGGCGAAAGGCTGCTCGAGGGTGCAGGCACCGCCGAGCTGTTGACGGCGCTCGAGCACGAGCACGGCCCGACCTGCGCGCGCCAAATAGGCGGCGGCGGTGAGGCCGTTGTGGCCTCCGCCGACCACGACTGCGTCCCACCGTCGGGCCGCGAGCTCCGACACGGGCGCGGGCAGGCCGATCCGGCCGAGGACCTCGTAGGTGCTCGGGCCCGTCTGCTCCGCCATCGCGTCATCATGCCGGGGTGACCGCCCTCGCCCCCGACCAGGCCCGCCGCGTGTACGACCGGATCGGTCGGGCGCAGGACTGGCAGAGCTTCTACGAGGACGCGGCCACGCGCGAGCTCGTCGCCCACGCCGCCTTCGACGACGCGACGACGGTGTACGAGCTCGGCTGCGGGACCGGCCGGTTCGCGGCCGGCTTGTTCGGCGAACACCTGCCCCCGGCGGCGACGTATCTCGGTGTGGACGTCAGCCCCCGGATGATCGACCTCGCGTCGAAGCGCCTGGAGATGTGGAGCGACCGCGCCACCGCGGAGCTGGTGGACGGGAACGGGACCGCGCCGGTGCCCGACGCAAGCGTTGACCGGTTCGTGTCGAACTACGTGTTCGACCTCTTGAGCCCCGAGGCGAGGCGCGACGCGTTGGACGACGCCCATCGCGCGCTGGCGCCCGGAGGGCTGTTGTGCGTCACCGGCCTGACGCCCGCGGACGGCGGGCTGCCGAGCTGGGTGTCGCGTGCATGGAAGCGGGTGTGGATGCGATGGCCGGTGCTCGTCGGCGGCTGTCGCCCGATCCGCGTCACCGACGCAGTCGACCCCGCCGCCTGGGACGTCCGGCACCGCCACGTGGTCACGGCATGGGGCATCACGTCCGAAGCGGTGATCGCGACGCCGCGTCCGTGAGACGCGGCGCGCGAACGTGTCAGTCGGGCAGCTCGACGGGGGTCACCGCGAGCTCGAGCGTCTCGCTCCCGCGGTGCACCCGGATCGCGACGGCTCGCCCGATGGCCTCGTCGTACATCAGCCGCTGCAGGTCGAGCGCGCTCGTGACCGGTTGCCCGTCGACGTCGAGGATCACGTCACCGGCGCGGATGCCGCCGGCCGCAGCAGGCCCGCCGCCCACCACCTCGGCGACGTACACGCCGGACTCGCGTCCGGTCGTGACGCGGTCCCGAGGTGCGAGGACACGCGGGTTCCCGGCGATGCCGAGATAGGCGCGGCGAACGCGACCGTTGCGCATGAGCGCGCCGATGATGCGCCGGCTGGGAGCGTTGATCGGGACCGCCAGGCCCAGACCCATCCCCGCGACCGCGGTGTTGATGCCGATCACGCGACCCCGCCGGTCGGCGAGGGCGCCGCCGGAGTTGCCGGGGTTGAGTGCGGCGTCGGTCTGGATGACGTTCTCGACGACGCGCGTCGTCGAGCCGGCCTGGACGGGAAGCGACCGGTCGGTGGCGCTGACGACGCCCGCGGTAACGGAGCCGGTCAGGCCCATCGGGCTCCCGACGGCGACCACGAGCTCACCGATCCGCAGCTTCTCGGCGTCGCCGAGCTCGGCTGCGGCGAGGCCGTCACCCCGGACGCGGACCACGCCGAGGTCGGACAGGCCGTCGGTCCCGGTCACGTCGAACGGCAGCTCGCGGCCGTCGCTGAGGAGGGCGAGGCCCGAGCGGGCCTTCCCGAGGACGTGGGCGGAAGTGAGCACGAACCCGTCGGGCGTGATGACCACGCCGGACCCGGCGCCGCCGGCGTTCCCGCCGCCTGGGCCACCCGGGCCGCCGCGGTCCATGACCCGCAGTTGCACGACCGAGGGCAGGAGCCGCTCGGCCACCGATGTGACGACGGTCGAGTAGGCGTCGAGCGCCTCGTCGTTCGTGGGAACGCCCTCGGAGGGCTCGGATTGGGTGCGATCGAGGTGGAGCTGGTCGGTTGCCATAGTGATTACAAGATTACGAAGGCCGCGAAGATTCCCCCAGGTGACCGGGAGCCACCGGGCTGCGTACGCTACGGAAGCCATGAAGCGGGCGGCCGTAGGGTTCCGTGAACACACGGGGTGGGCGGCCATGGTCGCCGTGGGCGGGTCGGAGCGGGCGCCGGTGGTGGTCGCCCGGCACCGGTTGGAGCTGTGCGGCGAGCACCTCCCCCGCGCCGTGTACCACGTGGCCCGTGACCTCGACCTCTCCGGCGCCGAGCGGCTGGTGCGCGAGGTGGAGACGGGGGCACGGGAGGCGGCGGAGTCGCAGCTCCAGCGGGTCGTCGCCGAGCTCGAGGCGGGCGGCTACCGGGTGGTGGGCGCGGGGGTCGCCTCCGACGCCCGGATGCTCCCCACCGACGTCCTCGAGATCCTCGCCTCCCATGCGCTCGTCCACACCGCCGAGGGCCAGCTGTTCCGCGAGGCCATCGCGGGTGCGGCCGAGCAGCGCAGCCTCCCGGTCACGCGCTTCGTCCAGCAGGACCTCTACGAGCAGGCCGCGGCGCAGATTGGCATGAGCGACGAGTCGCTCCGCGCCCAGCTCACCGGACTCGGGCGAGCCCTGGGCCCGCCTTGGCAGCGGGACCAGAAGGAAGCGGCTGCTGCAGCCTGGCTCGCGCTCGCCTGCTCGGGCCGGAAGAAGCAGCCGGCCCGCACCGCGCGGCAGGGTTGATCGGGACTCTGCCTGACGGGCGCGCCGCGTGCGCAGCGTGTCTCAACTCGTTGCGGGTCCCGGCGCGACGAAGTGGGCGCACGCCCCTCAGAGGAGCGCGGCGATCGGCGTCACCACGGCCGTGACGAACGTGTAGAGCGCGAGAACGTGATGACGATGGCTGTGCGGGGTCGCGAGGTGCACGCTGGGCAGCAACAGCGCCTTCCCGATCCCGGCTGCGAGACCGAACAAGATGAGAAGGAACGGAGCAACGAAGAGTGTCATAAGTAGCTGCTCATGGGTCACCCGATGAGGCGCCGGTAGGCTTCCCGGTCATGCTCTGGTTCGAGCGCGAGGTCGTCGCGACGCTCGTCAGCCCGACCCTTGATGATCAGCAGCGAACGGCGATCGAGAACTACGTCGACGACTCGCTGCGTGCCATGCCCGAGCACCTCCGAGCCGGCGTCGCCGCCGAGTCCGTCCTCTTCGGCGCGTGGCCGCGGGTGCAGCGGCTCTTCGGCGGCCTCGACCGCCGGGCGCTCGACGCCAGAGTGGAGCGCTGGAAGGCGAGCCGGTTCGACGTGATCCGCCAGTACGTGCGGCTGCTCCAATCTCTGGTGCTGTTCGCCGAGCACGAGCTGACGCCGAAGGCGGCGCGGTGACGCGCACGGCGACCATCGACGCCGACGTGCTCGTCATCGGGTCCGGTGCCGGGGGCGCCGTCACCGCCGCGACCCTCGCCGCCGCCGGGCGCGACGTGACAATCGTCGAAGAGGGGCCCTGGATCGATCCCGACGCCATGGAGCCGTTCTCGCTCGAGGAGATGGCCGCGAAGTACCGCCATCGCGGCCTCGCCGCCGCCCTCGGCAAGCCCGCGATCGCGTTCGCGGAGGGGCGCTGCGTCGGCGGCAGCACGGAGATCAACAGCGGTCTCTACCACCGCCCGCCCGCGAGCCTGGCGGAGGCGTGGCGTCGGGAGTACGCAATCGACGAGTTCGACCCCGACAGCCTCGACGCGTACGCCAAGCGCATCGAAAACGAGCTCACGGTGTCGCGACTGCCCGGCGCGCCACCGCCTTCGTCGGCCGTGCTCGAGCGGGGCGCCACGAAGCTGGGGTGGCAGGCCGTCGAGTACGCGCGCGTCTTCCGTTACGACACCGCTGGTCGCGGTGTGAAACAGACCATGACGCGCACACTGCTGCCGCGCGCCGTCGAGGCCGGTGCCGGCGTGATCCCGAACTGCAACGTGCGCCGCATAACCCATCGCAACGGGCGCGTGGTCGGCGTCAGGTGCCGCCGCACGCAGGACGGCCGGGTGGAGGACCTCGTCATTCGGGCCGACCACGTCTTCGTGTGCGGCGGAGCGATCCAGACACCGGCACTCCTTCAGCGGAGCGGCATCCGGGCCCGCGTGGGGTCGGGGCTGAAGGTGCACCCCATGATCAAGATCGCGGCGCGTTTCCCGCATCCGCTCGACCACGGCGGCGTGCCGATGCAGGTCATCACCGAGTTCGGCCCGAACCTGTCGATCGGCGGCTCCGCGAGTCGCCGGGGCCAGATCGCGATGGCGCTGGCGGATTCGACGGCGGACCATCGCGCCGCCCTGGACGACTGGGAGCACGTCGCCGTCTACTACGCGGCCATCCGGAGCGAGGGTCGTGGTCGCGTCCTCGCGGTGCCGGGGCTGCGTGCGCCGATCGTCACGTACCGGCTCACCGAAGGCGACATGAGCCGCCTCGCGCGCGGCCTCGTGCACTTGGGGGAGGTACTCCTCGCTTCGGGCGCCACCGAGCTGTACCCGTCGGTCGCCGGGGGGCCGGTCGTGCGCACCCACGAGGGTCTGGGTGCATGGTGGGACGCCGTCAGCCGCAGTCGCACCAACCTGATGACGGTCCATCTCACGTCGAGCGTACGGATGGGCGAGGACCGGTCGCTCACGGGCGCCGACAGCTTCGGCCGCGTCTGGGGATACGACAACCTGCGCGTCAATGACGCGTCGCTGGTACCGGACGCGCCGGGCGTCAACCCGCAGGGCACGATCATGGCGATCGCGGCCCGCAACACCGATCAGTTCCTCGCGGCGACGTAGCCCGGCGGCCTCAGGAAACCGAACCAGCGAATGCGCGACATCCGCTCGGCGCTTTCGATGCCCTGGGCCTTCCGTGCCTACCAGCGCGTCGTCGGCGCCAGGGCGTTCAAGCGCGCGGTCATCAGGGATCGTCTTCGCCCTCAGCCCGGCGATCGCGTGCTCGACATCGGGTGTGGTCCCGGCGACGTCCTCGAAGATCTGCCGGACGTCGAGTACGTCGGCCTCGACCTCAGCGAGCGGTACATCGGGAACGCTCGCGCGCGATTCGGCGACCGAGGCTCGTTCGTCGTCGCGGACGTGCTCCAGGTCGACCCGCGCGAGCTCGGCAAGTTCGATCTGGTTCACGCCCATGGACTGCTGCACCATGTCGACGACACGGTGGCTGCCCGGGCGTGCGCCCTCGCCGCCGAGGTTCTCGTCCCATCAGGAAGGTTCGTGACCGTCGACCCGTGCTTCCATCCCGATCAGTCGCGCCTGGCCCGGTTCACCGTCTCGAGAGATCGGGGGCAAGCGGTGCGAA
>JALZAA010000226.1 GCA_030948625.1 Actinomycetota bacterium | reverse complement strand
CTGTGACAGCCTGACTACGGAAGGGACTCGGGGCGCTGGCCTAGCTCTCGCTCTCGTCCGCGTCGTCTTCCGGGTGGCGAACGACGGCGACGGACCGCTCGGGGTGGTCGAAGTCGATCACGACTTCGAGGTCGCGTGGCGGCGCTGTCGGCGCCTCGTTCACGATCGTGACCTCTTCCTTCTCGGGACGACCCTCGAGCGCGTCGCGGAGGCCGAGCATCCCGGCTGCGACGACGGCGCCGCCGGCGGAGCGTCGAAACCGGTCCACGGGTCGCTCGACCGAGCCCGGCCCTTCGGGGTCGTCGACGACCGCATCGGGATCCTCGGCGTCTTCAGGAGCCTCGGGCTCGTTGCGATCGGGATCGTCCATGCCTCCACGGTACGCCCGATCTCGCGGATCGCGGACCGCGGGCGCGGAGTCAGTTCGCGGCATTCTCGGCGCCGATGGCGAGAGCCTCGGCCACCTCGTGCTCCTCTGAGGGCTCGACGGCCCGGGCGGGCAGGAAGCGGGCGGCGACGAACGCCGCTCCGAGCACGACGGCGACCGCGCACGCGTACGTGATCCGCATCGACGACAGGAACGCTTCGTGCGCGACGTCCCGCAGGCGCGCCGCGGTGCCGGCCGGCAGGTGGTTCGCGACCTGGAGCGACGTGCCGATCGAGTCGCGCGCAGAGTGGACGACGTGGTGTGACAAGCCCCGGGCGGAGTCGAAGGTCGCGTGGTAGGAGGACGCGAAGATGCTGCCGAGCACGGCGACGCCGAGCGCGCCGCCCGTCTGCCGGGTGGTGTCGTTCATTGCTGATCCGACGCCGGCCCGACTCGTCGGAAGCGAACCCATGATCGACTCGGTGACGGGAGCGACGGTCAGGCCCATCCCTATCCCGTAGACGAGCCGCACCCCGAACCCGAGTGCGAACGACGACATGATCGTGTTCGAGGCGTAGCAGGCCATGGCGGCCGCCACGACCAGCAGGCCGAACACCACCACACGCTTGGTGCCAAGACGGTGGACGAAGCGAGGCGCGAGCGGAGAGCCGATGATGAGCCCGAGCGCGACGGGCGTGAGCATGAGCCCCGACTTCAGGGCGCTGTAACCGAGCACGAACTGGAAATACTGGGTGAGGAGGAACGTCGAGGCGAACAGAGCGAAGTACGCCAGGGTGATCGTCGCCGACGCGGCCGAGAACCGGGCGTTGCGGAAGAAGCGCACATCGAGCATCGGCCGCGGGTTGCGTGCCTCCCACGCCGCGAACAGCCCGACGAACACGACGCCGATCACAAACCCGCCGAGCACGTCGGGTGCAACCCAGCCGTGATTGGGCACTTCGATGATGGCGAACAACAGCGCGACGAGCCCCGCGATCGACAGGACGGCGCCGATCGGATCCAGTGGGCTCTCCTCGGGCGCGCTCGTATTGGGGACGAGCCACCGCGCAAGGAAGAACGTGGTCGCGCACACCGGCACGTTGATGAGGAAGACGGATCCCCAGCCGAAGTGCTCGACGAGCAGTCCCCCGACCACGGGACCGATGGCGATCCCGATGCCGGCGACCCCCGCCCAGACACCGATGGCGCGGGCGCGCTCGGCGGGCTCACGAAACGTGTTCGTGAGGATCGACAAGGTCGTCGGGAAGATGAACGCGCCGCCGACGCCCATCAACGCCCGCGCCGCGATGAGCATCCCGGGGGAGCTCGCCGTAGACGCCAGCGCCGAGAAGACCCCGAACCATGCCAGCCCGAACAACAGCGTCCGGCGCCGCCCGTACCGGTCCCCGATGGACCCGGCCGTGAGCAACAGGCACGCGAAGACGATCGTGTATGCGTCGACCATCCACTGCAGCTGTGAACCCGACGCGTCGAGCGCACGCACGATCGACGGGAGCGCGACGTTGAGGATCGTATTGTCGACGCCGATCACGACGACGCAGAGGGAGAGCACGCCGAGCGTCCACCACCGGCGGGCGTGGAGGGTGTCGTCGGACGAGCTTGGACGTGACGGTGCTTCGGCGAGGGTGGTCAGCGGGACTCCTGGGGGGAGGGTCGGCCCGTGGTAGCGTTTTTAACTACCTGGTTAATACATGCTAGCGGCCCCGAAATTCCCGGAACAAGGCGAGACCATGCCCAACACCACTGCTGACGCCGGCCCGGAGAGGGAGGACGCCCTCGAGCGCCCGGCGCCTCGCGACCCGGAGGGGACACGGCGTCGGATCCTCGCCGCTGCCCTCCAGGAGTTCTCGGCGAAGGGGATCGACGGCGCACGCGTCGACGCCATCGCGGCCCGCGCCGGGACGAACAAGCGAATGCTCTACTACTACTTCGGGTCGAAGGACGACCTCTTCCGCGCCGTGCTCGCGCAACGGCTCGCCGAGCGGGCACCGACGGAACGCCAGCGGGATCGCACCGGTCCCGGGCGGATCGCCGAGCTCCAGGACCGCGTCAGCGGCTCGACGGACTGGATGCGCCTCCTCATGTGGGAGGGCCTGGAGCGCGGAGGCCGCCGGGGAGTCGAACAGGAGGCCTCGCGTCGCGAAGCACTCGCGGCGTGGTGCGACGACGTCCGCGAGGCACAACGGCGGGGCGATCTTCCACTTGATCTCGACGCCGAGCAGCTCGTGTTGTCGGAGTTGGCGCTCGCGATGTTCCCGTTCGCGTTCCCGCAGATCACGCGGCTGGTGACGGGGAAACGCCCGACCGACGCCGACTTCAAGGCCGAACGGCGCGCGTTTCTCGAGCGCATCGCCGCCCGTCTGGACGCCGAAGACGCCTAGCCTGCCCTGA
>JALZAA010000417.1 GCA_030948625.1 Actinomycetota bacterium | reverse complement strand
TGCCCGATCCGGGGCTCGAGCGCCGAGGGGTTCCGGCGCCCGAACTCCGGATCGGTCAGGGTCAACGCGAGGCGCCGGCGACGAACGTGGCGACGATGTAGGTGGCGTGGCGATCCAGGGATTGGCGCCCTCGGTCGTAGCGCATGGTGGTGCGCGGGTCAGCATGGCTGGCTGCTTCCTGGACGTCGCGCAATGGAACTCCGGCGTCAAGCGCAGCGGTGATGAACGCGTGCCGCAGCGTGTGAGGCCCGACGCGCTTGGTGATCCCCGCGTGTCGGGCAACTCGACGCACGATCCGACCGGCGGCATGACGGTCAAGTCGGTCACCAGCGCTGTCTACGAAGATCGGGCCCTCGAGACGCTCACCGATCGCTAGGTCGAGCGTCCGGGCGACCCTAGGCGCGAGCGGCATCGTGACGACCTTGCCGCCCTTGCGCGAACGAGTCGCTCTCCCACCGAATCCGGCTACCGGGCCGCAGAGACGAGTTCCGCGAACTCGCCGACGCCTTCGACACCATGCTCGCCCGGCTCGAGGCACACGTCGCCGAACAGCAGAGGTTCGCAGCCAATGCCTCCCACGAGCTGCGCACCCCGCTGGCGATCACGCAGACACTGCTCGACGTCGCCCGAAACGATCCGAACCGCGACACCGGCGAGCTTGTCGACCGCCTCCACGCCGTCAACACCCGAGCGGTTGACCTCACTGAGGCATTGCTCGTGCTCAGCCGCGCCGACCAACGGTCCTTCACCCGAGAACCCGTCGACCTGTCCCTCATCGCGGAAGAAGCCACGGAAACGCTCCTCCCCGTCGCAGAAAAGCATGGCGTCACCATCGAGACCTCCGGCGACATGACCCCCACCTTCGGATCACACGCTCTCCTGCTGCAGCTAACGACGAACCTCGTGCACAACGCGATCGTCCACAACCTGCCTGAACGGGGCACCGTGTGGGTCACGACCAGCGTTCAACCCAAGAGTGTCGTGCTCACCGTCGAGAACACCGGCGAGAAGCTCATCCCACAGTTGGCTTCCACGCTTGTCGAGCCGTTTCAGCGCGGCGCCGAACGCATACGCACCGACCACGCAGGTGTCGGCCTCGGCCTGGCAATCGTCAACAGCATCACCCAAGCACACGACGGCACCCTCACCGTCACCCCCCGGGCCGCTGGCGGGCTCCGCGTCACGGTGCAATTACCCGCCGCGCCACCGCACACAGGCAGATGACGATCAGGGAACTCGCGCGCGCCTGGGAGAGGGACTGCGGCGCTCGCCGATCCAAAATCCGCTGCCTCGCACGAGCGCGACATATCGCCGCCGAGCGGAACGGGGGCCGACAGACGTGGCGAGCGACGGCGTTCTCGACGCCCGGACCGCACTGGCGTCCGCGTGCATGGGCGGCTCCCCGGAGATGTCCGTCGTCGACCGATGAGTCGGCGGCTCCAGCCGAGTCGTAGGGGCATGGCCAAGGTGCTGACTCACATGTGCATGTCGCTGGACGGGTTCGTCGCCCAGCCCGACGACAACCCGGCGGAGTTGTTCGACTGGTACTGGAGCGGCGACGTCGTGGTGCCAAGCGCGCAGGAGAGCATGAGTTTCTCGGTTGATGCCGCAAGCGCCCCGATGCTGCAGGAGCTCACGTTGGGCTGCGGCGCGCTGATCGCCGGCCGTCGGCTGTTCGACCAGACCGACGGCTGGGGCGACAACCACCCCGCCGGCGCGCCAGTGGTCGTCGTGACCCACCGTCCGCCGCCGGAAGACGCCGCGGAGCGGTTCCCGCGAACGACCTTCACCGGCGGCGTCGAGGAGGCGATCGCGACGGCGAAGGAGATCGCTGGCGACAAGTTCGTCACGATCGCCAGTGCCGACATCATCCAGCAGGCGCTGAACGTCGGCCTCGTCGACGAGCTCTGCATCAGCCAGGTGCCGGTGCTGTTCGGTACCGGCATCCGCTACTTCGGCGAGCTCGTCGGCGGCCACGTCATGCTCGAGGACCCCGCCGTGGTCCAAGGGACGCGGGCGCTCCACCTCCGTTACCCGGTGCGCCGCTGACTGGCGTCTGCGAGCCGAGACATTGTTGTCGTTCGCGGCGAGCAGATTGCGCATGCGACGGTCGGCGCCGCCGGGAACTGTCGAAGCGTCCACGTACGCCGGCTGGGCCACGCGACCGAGGCCTGCGTGCCTCCCGCGTGCTGCCTCACGCGAGCGCGACCGATCGACGGCTCTGGTGCCGCACTCCTCGCGGCCGCCGCGCCATTAGGACATTGACGACGGCTGCTCAGCCGCGCCCATGGCCGGCCAGCCGCAAGCGCGAGACGTGCCGCTATGTGCGTGCTGACCCCGCAGTCAGCGCGTCGTTCTGGCGTGACGTTCTGTACTGCGACCACGAGTGGGGATCGGCAGATATGGCGAACCTTGCTCACGGTGTTCGATCGTCGGGAGGAAGCGTGGCCGAAAATCAGGCCGAGGGTTACGGATCCTGGGGCACGTGCGGCTCAGCGGCGCGGGCGGTGAGCCTGCGGAGATTGCTCTCTCGCAACTCGTCTTCTGTGAGGCCGATGTCGTAGGCGGGGGACGTAACCGGCAGGGCTCTCTCGACCGAGACGATCACGATGCCGCGGATGCGCTCGCGTGCCTTGACGGTGCCGCGGGCCTCGTAGAACTGAACGCCACGCTCGAAGACGTCGCCGTCGGTGTACACGGCCCCCGTCCCCTTGAAGCGGTAGCCCTTGCGGACAAGCTGGTCCACGACGTTGATCTCGATGCTCGCGTTCGACCGCAGGTTCGCGACCGTCCCCGGCGAGCGCAGGTCGGCGAACACCAGATGGTCGTCGTCCCACACCGCCGTCGTCCCCTTCGGCGAGAGGTTCGGGGTGCCGTCGGGACAGACCGTGGCGATGAAGCCGAGTTCGGCCTCGACGACCCGCCGCATGTCCTCGGTGAGGATTCCCACAGACCTACCCCGGTGTCATCCCGTGCATCATCACCTTGTTCGCAACGAGCGCATGATGCCCGCTCGGTGCGCTGCGGCGCATGCCGAAGTGCCGATATGGCGCGGCCAAATGCGAGCGCCTGTGGTCGTTTCGTACTCGCGTTATGAGCGGTTCCGCGTCGGGAACCGTTGACCCCTCGGGCTTGAGTTCGCGAGCATCTTCGACGTGGTCAGCTGGGGAAAATTCGCGAAGCTGCGGCCTGATCTCGCGGAAGCCGGCGCGGCGCTCCTTTATCAGCACGGCGTGGGACTCGGGTTCATGTCGACGATCCGCGAGGACACCGGCCCCCGCGTCCATCCCATGTGCCCGCTGCTCACCCACGACGGCGTCTTCGCATTCATCATCCCCTCGCCCAAACAGGACGACCTCAGTCGCGATGGCCGATACGCGATTCACTCATTCCCGTGCCCGGAGAACGAAGATGCGTTCTACTTCACCGGAACGGCTCAACGTGTCGAAGACGAGGGGGCACGGCAGGCGCTCGGTGACCAGTTCGTCAATGAGCGGTCGCAGTTCGGTGTCGCGTTCCCACCCACGGACGACGTGCTGTTCGGGTTCGACATCGAGCGGTGTCTACTGACGAAAACGACCGGGCATGGCGACCCCAACCCGCAGCACACGGTCTGGCGGGCAGGACGGCATTCACTCCCCTAACCATCGCCTCGGCGCATAGGTGCCGATCGGTGCGCCCTGGTCGTCGAGGACCGGGGTTATTAGGTGTCGTGTTCTGTGCGCAGAAGAGAGTTCAGTCCCGGCCGCGTCCAGGAAGTGTCACGTTGGCTGGTGCCACGGCCGCGCGCCTTGCCCTTCGCGCCGTGCTCGTCCTCGCGGCATCGTCGAGTACCCGAACTCTGAGTGCAGGTTCGAACAGCGACTCTCCGCTCGCGACCATGCGCACCGCGTTCACGATGTCGCCGCCTTTGATCTGTTTCACCACGTAGCCCGACGCGCCCGCCAGGATCGATTGGGCCACAACGTCGTCATCGTCGAACGCGCTGAGCGATCCGCGGCAAGCTCCTTTCGGCTGATGCCGGCCCGAGTGCGGACGATCCAGAGCCATTCGCCCAACGTGAGGTTGGGCTGTTGGGCCTCAGGCGTCTGGCTCATAATGCGTATCGGCGAAACGGGCTGGCGCATGCACGCCGAGGCCACCAGAGCCGCTAGCCCGTCGATGAAGACCCTGCAATCCGGCGTAGTGCCCCCCCGGCAGGGCGTCCATGAGCTCCGAGTGGGGAGCGCCGCTACCCGGCCGGTACGAGCCATTCAGCCTCGCTAAGAATCTCGAGCTTTCCGCGAGTGTGACGACAACGGCCTGGAGATCGTCGAGAAAGCCTGAGCCTGAGCTTTGCTCAGCCCAGTCGGGAAGCTGATGAGGTGAGCGCGTTGAGGAAGCACTTCAGGGCGACGTTGCAGAAGAGTCCCAACAAAGGCGGCAAGCCACGCGGGCGCGGTTGTCGGCGCCTCGTTGCGGGAGTTCCGTCCGTCGTCCGTGTCACGATCGCCTCCTCGCTCTGGGGTTGGATCGGTGGGCGCGGCGTCACCGCCGCCGGCGAGCGTCCCCGCCTTCGGCACACGATTGATGGCACCGAGATGAAGACCATCAGCCCGGATCAGGAGGAGGGGTCGTCGTCACGGAGAAGTCCGTGATGATTCGATGTCCGCGCTCCTGGATCCAGAAGACGCTGGGATAGACCCAGCGGTGCCACTGTTCGGCCGGGAGCAGCAGCTCCATGCCGTTCTTCGAGCTCTTGTACGGCACCCGACGCTCGAAGCGTTCGCCGTCGGTGAAATCACCGGGTCCGAAGGCCACGCCGAACCTCAGCACGCCGGATGGCGGGAGCGGCTGCGTGGTCGTCGCGGCGCCGTTGTCGATCGTGACGGAGGTCGGGGAGACCCGGTACTCGACGTCATGCGTTGCGTCCGGTCCCGACGCGGTGTCAAGCGGCACCGACGCTGCGATCCGGTGGCCATCGGTGACATACGCGGTCATGCCGGGCGCGGAGCCGGCGGGCGCGCGGGCGCGGAGTCGCACGGCGATCTCCGGGCTGCGAGTGACCGAGAGCGGCGTCAAGCGGAGCGCCGGATGGAAGATGTCCCCTCCCTCGGGTACGACGTACGCGAAGCGGTAGGGCGCTCGCCGCGAGTAGCGGGCGAGCAGCCGGAGGTCGTCGGGGCCGTGCTCCGACGCGTAGAGCACTCGCCCGGTGAGGTCGGGGCGGTTCTGCAGGTACGGGATCGGGTGCAGGACGTACGGCGTTTCGTGCTCGTCGCGCGGGAGGATGACGAGGGCGTTCGAGAGGTGCGCAGCGGCGATGACCCGATGGCCGCGTTCGAAGTTGTCGCGAATCGCGGTGGTCTTCGAGGAGATGCCGGGGAGGACCAGCCCGGTGGTGAGCACCATCACGGCCGCGCCGCCGACGGCGATCGCCCTCCTGGACCGCCAGACGTCGCCCAGCAGAGCAGCGGCCAGGATCGCAACGGGTATGACGCTGGGCAGGTAGTAATGCGGTCCGATCGAGTTGCGGGCCGTGACCGACAGCGTGCTGCCCCACCAAAGGATGTAGCCGAGCGGGAAGACGATCGCGAGCCCGGCCAGCAGCAGGTACTCGGGCTGGCGCCGCTTGCGGACGACGCACGCGATCGCGAATGCGACCGCAACCAAACCGCCGAAGAACCATTGGGGAAGGGCCACGATGTTCGACCAAAAGGATCGAAGCGCGCGGCCGAGGCTGTAGTCGATCACGTTGGTCCCGGCCGCCAGGCGCCGGGACCCGAAGCCGAATTGCTGGATGCCGCCGTTCGTCGCCTCCGGGAACGTGAGCGGACTGCCGGTGAGATGGGCGTTGAGGATCAACCCGATGGCCATGGGCCCTGCGAAGCCGAGCAGCACCCAAGCCCCCATCACCACCAGCCGGCGCGGTCGACGCCGGTGCGCCACGACCGCATAGATGCCGAACGGGATCGCGATCAGCACTCCGTCGAACGGCCGCGTGAGCACCACGAGCCCGAGGAACAGGCCGCTGGCGACCAAATACGGCCACGATCGGAGGCGCAGACCCCTCAAGAGCAAGAACCCGAAGAGGACTTCCAGCAGCAGCGCGAACGCGTAGCTCAGGTACGTGCCGCTCTGGATCACGACGAACGGGGACGCCAGGACAAAGCCTGACGCGAGCAGCGCTTTGGACCGGTCGCGCAGGAGTTCTCGCGCGAGCATCCATGACGCGACGACCAGCCCGCCGGCGACGGCACCGAGCGCCCAACGCATCGATCCCAGCAGGCGCTGAGCGGCGGCCAGGACCGCAGGCCATCCGTACTGGAACGGGAAGACGATCCGGTCGCCGTGCGTGCCGGTCAGCCACGGGCGGAAGAACGCGCCCTGCGTCGCCGCCGGCAGCGTCACATGACCGTCGACGAGCGTGCGCGCCTGAAAGACGTAGACCGTGTCGTCGTCGTCGGCACTGAACAGCGGAAACAGATGCGTGTTCACGCCGATCGCCACGACCGCGGCGACAAGCGCTAGGAGGAGGACCGCGCCGTAACGGCGCCCGAGAACTCTCACGTCGAGCCGGCGGAAGTGCCACATCGCCGGCAATCCTTATCGTTACGGTGGCACCGCGACCATGCGACGCCAACTCACCGCGCATTCCCAGGGTCCGCGCAGGGCGCTCCGAATGGGCCGCGACACACTGCTACGCATGACAAGACACGGCAGGAGGACGCCATTAATGACGAGCAACCCGGGAGCGTCGATCAGGCCGAACGGTCCCCAACTGGCGGAACGGGCCGCTCGCCGGGAAGGTTGGCCTTTCGGTCAAGCTCTTCGAAAGCGTGGCCCTTGGAAACGAACCCCGCCCAGGCGCCAAAGAACAGCCCTGCCAGGGTGCCCACGGCGGCGGCCATCGCAAGAGGTGCCGCGAGGTCTGTCGACTCGTCTCTGATCGCGAGGGCTATCCCCGCCATGAAAAGCACCACACACACGGGAACAGCGACAACGACGCTGATCACAATTCCGTGGACCAGATCGTGTTCGGCTTGACGCGTCTCTTCGAGCAGTTGATCGCTCGTCGTCTCCGGATGAGCGAGGGCCGACCGAGGCTGTTCAGCCACCACGTGCCTCCTTCACTACCCGTGTTCCCCGAAGGAGCGACTGCTAGACAAACCGGCGTCCTCCTAGGCGCGCGGTGGCTGCCCGGCGGCGCCAGTCGTCCGTCGAAACGATGCGCGCATCGTCTCCGCTGATCGTCCGTGGTGAACTGGTCCTATGAGTAACGACGTCGAGGGCCCCGACCCGCGAGCTGTCGGCGCTGCGGCGGCCGTTCAGGCGTCTCAACGGTGAGCGCAACACGCTCCGAGACCAAGGACTGGCCACCCCGGAAACACTGTTACCTCTGTAAATCTCCGCCAGGGCGTCCCTCATCGTGGACCTGCCGGTTCCATCGCTCTGTCGAGGCGTACGCGCTGATCCTCGCGCGGGGTTACCTCAATAGCGGCGCTGCACGGCCGAGCCCGGGGAGCAACGATTGGCATTCCTCGGTGACGGATTGGTTCACCAGCGACGCGAGCCAGAGGTCGAGAGACGACGCGGACGGGTATTGGCCGCCCGGCCTTGACCAGCAGGAGCACGTGTTCGTGGCCGTACAGAGCCTCGGTCTCATCGCTGACATGGCGGAACATAGCGCCGAGTCGGGCTCACTGCCCGAGCTCGACTCGCTCGCGCTCACGACCGAAGAACGTACCCAACTCCTGCGGGACGAGCTCGCCGCCACCGAAGCACTCGCTCGACAGCAAGGGCAACGGTCCTCCTACATCGGTGATCAGACCTACCAGCTGCGCCCGAAGGGCCTTCGAAACCGCTCAGAGGCGCGCCGCTTTTGGATCGCAGTCCTGGACTTCGGCGTGATCATGCACATGTCCGCTGGGTGAGTGACCCGATGTCACAACGCGCTCGTCTTCCCGCTCAGGCTCGGAGCGGAAGATCCGATTGCAACACCTCGGCGCGTGAGCCGAGGGCCTTAAGTAGTCGCCGAACGCCTGCCTCGCGGACGTCTACGTTGGTGCCCGGTCCGACACGGATCGACACGATGGCATCAAGCGGTAGATCGAGCTCAATGTAGGGAACAATCGCCATCGGCGTTGATCGGAACTTCGTTCGCTCATCCTCGACTTGTCCTATTGGCTCGTCAAAGATCTCGAACGCCGCCACAAGTCGCCACTCTCGTTCCTCCGCGAACCCTGGGTGCTTGATGCGAGCGAGCATCGAATTGAGTTCAAGCGCCTTGTAGTGCGCCTTCACTCCGGGATGGTTGAGATTGAAGTCAGCTACTGATCGAAGTGCGGCATCAACAACATCTCTTGCTGCGTCGGTTCCGTAACGGACCTGAGCGACGCCCGTTGCAGGCGCGTAGGTACTAAGGCCGCTTAGCGTCGCCTCGAGGGCGTCGACTGTTACCTCAATCGAGTAACCATGATCAGTGCCGTAACCACGCCACTGGCTAAGTAGGTCGCCCGATTCGCAGAAGCAGGCGACATACACACCGAATCCTGACGACCCCAGCTCGTCAACGATGAACCCTTGGTAGTTCGCAAAGGTTGTTGCGGCATCCTCGCCCAAGTCATGAGCCCAATGGTCTGGGCTTCGGACGGGGTTGTCCATCGTTCGTACGGCATCGACGAGCAAATCACGGGCAAACAACGCCTCTTGTGCGTCGTTAAGGAACCGGTGATCGCTGGCCCAGAGAGATGAGCTCTGGAGAATTTTCAGCAATCCTGCGGCAGTCGTGTAGTGGAAGAGCGTCTTCATCCATTGCGTGACGTCGGCCAGCGCCTTTCGGAAGGGTTCACGTTACGTCGTTCCCCACCACTCCTAGGTCGCGTTTGCGAAGCCCTTCTGGATGGCCGTTTTCCCGGCGGCGATCGACAGAGCTGCTGCACCAGCTGCCGCTGGGGCCGCGATTGTTCAGTCGTGCTTTGTAACGTCGAAGCCGACACTGCGTGGGTTCGGCTGAGTTAGGAGACGGACTCCTGCCACGCAAGGGCCTCGCTCAAGATCGACACCCCTTCGCTGACCTCGATCACGGGCACGATCTCGAAGTCGTTGACCGTGCCGAACTTGGCGGGGCCGTCGAGGAGCGTCTTCACGTCGTCCGTCTCCACCACCACCGTGCCGCCCTTGCCATCAGCTCGCGTGTAGAAGGACTTGATCTCCATGCCGGCTGGTGGCGACCACTTCGAGAACAGTGCCAGTGTCCGCTTGGCCGACTCCAAGTTTTCTTTGGCCGATCCGCCCGCGCGGGTCGCGAAGTTCACCTGGAACAACATGAGCCCCCCTTCAGCAGAAAATTTCGGCACAGCCACTCTCGACGGCCGCGGACGACGAGTCAAGCGGCAGGACGGAACCCCCGGCATCGACTCTCGTGCGGTGCAGCTCGAAACCACGATCCGCCCCACCGGTAGATGCGAGGGCGGATCCCATCGTCTGCCGAAATGATGCGCCTCATCGTTTTGGCGAATTGGTCCACCCGCGAGCGCGCCGGCCGTTGGGCGCCGTGCGGTGCGGCGCGCGGAAGGGTGGCGCCGGGGAGCAACCCTGAAGCGCACCGGGACGTCCTCGCCGGTACCCTCCCCGAAGAGTGATGATCGACGAGGATCTACTCCTCGATGCTGTGTGGGAAGTCAACGAGGCGGGAAAACGTGCCCGCGCTATCAATGTGCGTCATGAGCTAGGCAAGATTGCAGACGACGGTGGCTATTTCGACGTCATGGTCGTCGCAGACGAGCTCGCGGAGCTCGAGTCGGGCGGGAAACTCAAACGCGCTCCCGCTTTCGACTGGGGCGGCGTTGAGTCGATGCCTAAAGCGCGCATCGCGTACGAACTGCCCGGCGAGCAATAGGTAGCCTTACCACTGTCGCACCAACCGGATTGCAACCGGACGCGGCGACAAGGGCTGGAATCAGTTAGAACAAGACCCGCGCGATTCAATCGGAGCGGGGCAGCAGCACCCAGCCACCGTCCTAGTCAAGGTGCTCATCCACAGCGTCTGTGCACAATCCCTGTGGAGAACTCGCAGAACTTCAGCGTTTACATCCCGCCCCTTCGAGCCCACACTGGCCCCGCCGCCGGAATGAGTTTCGCCTGCAAATCACCTGGCGGTAGGGAAGCGGGGGCCAGCAAGCGCTGGGGGTCCCCGCTTTCCGCGTTTACTCGACTCCCGTCGTTGGTGCGAAATTGCAACGCTAGAAAGTAGCGGCCCGCTCGGGTGAGATCAGACGCGCAGAACTGCCTCGTCGGCGTCTTTGACTTGCTGGTAGGCCCGGGCAAGACGATCGCGCGCGTCGTCGATCTGTTGCTGAGTGAGATCCTCGACCACGAGGAGATGCTGAACGGCGTCGCTCGCCTCGCGCAGTTCGCGGTGAGCTGCGACCACGTCCGCGCGCTCGACCATGAGACAAGGCTACCTCCGACGCGATACGGGATACCTGCGACCGGCTGTTGTCATGGTCTCGCCGTGTCCGCGCTGGTGAGGTCCTATGCTGCGAGCGTCGCCGGCGGCTTCGCCGAACCGCAATCCGCCGTACGCGGCCACGAGTGCGAGCGCGCGGTAGCGGTCCGGCACGAGCCGCGTGACCTCGGCCACCTGGTTCGGGGTGGCGTCCCGCATCTCGCGGGAGTCGTCCTGTCCCGCGCCAGGGATCGTGCAGGGCGAGGTCACGATGAGACCGTCGACCGCGTCGCGCATGAGCTTGGCGAGCAGCCGGTAGGCCTCGGCCACCGTGTTCGGCCCGGGTCGTCCATGCTCTCGACCGCGGGCCAGCAGAGCGGCTCCCACTCTTTGACCGCGGTCTTCGTGATCGAGGCGAGGGGCCGCCTGCCGAACGCGGGAAGGAGATGCGCGCGCAGTAGCGAGTCGTAGCGGGTCCGGGTGGTCTCGGCGAGTCCCATCGTGGCGGGCAGCCAGTCGGTGACCCACGCGGCGAACGTGATGCGGCCTCGCCGGCCACCAAACGCGGCTCCTGTTGACCTGTAGGGCATAGGGAGGGCACGGCCCCCCATTTTGGGCAGGTCATGCAGCGCCGAAGCGGCGGCCCATGGGCGATGACCTGCGCAAACACGTCGTGGGCGCTGACCGGCTCGAACGGTCGACCTCCGCCTTGTAAGGGCGGCGGTCCCGGTCCGTCCGCGTGCCCAACGTCGCATCCCAGCCAGGTGCGTCGCGGCGCTTATGGCACGTGGATGGCACGCTCAGACGTTCTTGTCGAGTCCTGCGACGCCCGCGGCGCTCTGACCTGCAAGGACGCCGGTGGAGGTGATGGGACTTGAACCCACGACTTCTACGTTGCGAACGTAGCGCTCTACCGGACTGAGCTACACCCCCGGGAGGGTGCCAGGTTACTCGCCGCTCCCCCGCTGCTCGCCCTTGATCGCGTCCTGCATCCGGCCCATCACGAGCGCGTTGGTCACGTCGCCGCGCGTGCGCTCGAGCACGCCTCGCAGCGCGTCGGTCGCGCGCCGCAAGCCGCCGGTGAGCGACTCGGGATAGTCGATCGTCACGAGCACCCCGTACACCTCGTCCATCAGCCCGAGCAGCCCCTCCGCCTCGGTGACCTCGCCGCGGCGGAGGCAGTCGAGCGCCTGGCGGCGCAGCTCACTCGCGGCCTCGGCGAGGCCGTTGAGGTACGCGGGGATCTCGACGCGCAGTTGATCGGGAGCCGGAAGCGCTTGCCCGGAGACGAATGCGAGCGTGAGGTTCGCCTCGGCGAACTCCTTCTTCGCGTCGCGCAGGCTGCCGGAGTAGCGAACGTCGGGATGGCCTTCGAGCGCGGCGTCGGCTTCGGCGAGGAACGCGGCGGCCTCCGCGATGAGCTCACGGGCGGGGTAGAACTCCCGCCGCTGGACGGCCCGGATCGCCGAGGCGCAGGCGCGGATGGCGCGCCGCGATGCGTTGAGGGTGATCTCGCGGGCAAGGTGCTTCTCTTCGAGCACCTTGCGGGCGGCCTCACCGGCCACCGAGATCTCGTCGGAACGGTCGTTCGTCACCCGAAGCCGCGGTGCGGTCGCGCTACCCCGAGGCCGTCCGGCGCATCGGCGCAGCTGCCTGCGGGAACGGTGCGAGCTCAGGTCGGGCCGGGACCTTCGGGTGCGCCAGTGTCATCGGCCGCGACGACGGGCTGGCGGACGGCCAGGCGCCGCTACCCGTCGACGATCCCAACGAACTGCCCTGCTTCAGGAGGACGATCAGGCACGTGTACGCGGCGAGCAAGACGTCGGCCGCGATCTGCGATGCCCACACCAGGGGGCTGCCGGTCACCACGGCGAGCAGGAGGGTGGCGACCGCGGCACCGCCGAGGACGATCAGCACATCGCGGCGCCGCTTCTGGGCCGGCGTCATCGGCACCTGCTGCCCGACGGAGCCGTCACGCGAGCTCGGCACCGCGTGCAGCGGACGCTCGGGCCGCGCCACGACGGACCGTGGCGGCGAGGTTTGGGGGTTCAGGGCGCCGAGTCGGGAGGTGAAGTCTCCGACGGTCCCTCGGCGGCTCTCCGAGCGAGAGCGCAGTACCGGGGGGACAAGGACTGCTGCCCACAGCACCGCGAGGATCAACAGAACCGGGATGGCCAAGGGTCTCCGCCACGTCGGGTGGTTTTGTCGACGTTACCGACGCACGACCGGAAAAGGGTGGACCTTCAGCCGCAATCAACCGCCTGGACCGATGAACCCTCGGAGCGGGCATTTCGCGATCAATCCTCGAGTCGGGGCAATCCGCCGGATTCCTCAGAGCCTGAGGTCGTCGTCATCGAACGCGGGCGTGCGCCGGAACGTCCCGGAACGGCCGCCCGTCTTCTCCCAGAGTGCGAGCTCGCCGACGGTCATCGTGCGATCGACCGACTTGCACATGTCGTAGATGGTGAGCGATGCGACGGCGCAGGCAGTGAGCGCCTCCATCTCGACACCCGTACGGTCGACGGTGTCGACCTGGGTCTCGACCTCCACGTGGCTGTCCTCGATCCGGAAGTTCACGAACACCGACCCGACGAGCAGCGGATGGCACAACGGCAACAGGTTCGGCGTCTGTTTGGCGGCCTGAATGCCGGCGACGCGGGCGACGGCGAGCACGTCACCCTTCGAGATGGCGCCCGCCGCGATCTTGGACGCCGTGTCGGGCTCCATGTTCACCCGGCAGCGGGCCACTGCCCGGCGGTGCGTCGCCTCTTTCGAGGTGACGTCGACCATGCGGGCTCGGCCCAGCGGGTCCAGGTGGGTGAACTCGGACGCGGACAACTGTTCTCCTTTGGTCGCCGCTCGCGAGTGTAGGGGTCGAGCCCGAAGGCGTCTCCGGCGGTGAGGACGATCCGGTCGGCTCAGCCGCCGATCTGGCTCATCGACCGTGCGGGGCGAACGAAGTTGACCTGGCCGATCCGGTGCCCCGCCCACTTCGTTCCGACCGCCCGCTCGATCTCGGCCGCGAGTCTGTCGTCGATCTGACTGTCGTCCATCTCCCTGGGGCCGGCGGGACCGGTGCCGTCACGCAGGATCGCCCGCAGGTCGAACTCGTCGAGCGCGAACAGGCACGTGCGGAACTTGCCCTCGGCGGTCACTCGCACGCGATCACAGTTGTCGCAGAACGGCTCGGTGACGCTCGGGATGACGCCGACGTCGCCGCCGCCGTCGCGGTAGCGGTACCGGGTGGCGGGCTCGGCGCCGACGCCGGCAGCAGCCGGCTCGCCTGCGGGCTCGAGCGGGAACGCGGCGTCGACGCGCTGCAGGATCTCTTCCGCCGGCACGACCTGGTCCATCGTCCAGGTGCCTTCGGCGTCGAGGGGCATGAACTCGATGAACCGGACGCCGACGCCCTTGGAGCGCCCGAACTCGGCGAGGTCGACGATCTCGTCGTCGTTCACGCCCCGCATCACCACGCAATTGACCTTCACCGGATCGAGACCGGCGTCGAGCGCGGCGTCGATACCGGCGACGACGCGGTCGAGGTCGTCGCGCCGGGTGAGGGCAGCGAAGGTGTCGGCGCGCAGGGAGTCGAGCGAGACGTTGATGCGACGCAGGCCGGCGGCGGCGAGATCGTGCGCCATCTCGGGCAGCTTCACCCCGTTGCTAGTGAGCGCGAGGTCGACGCCGAGCGGAGCGAGCATGGTGATGAGCCGCGGGAGGTGAGCGCGCAGGGTGGGCTCGCCGCCCGTGATCCGGACCGCCTCGAACCCGAAGCGCTCGACGCACACGCGGGCGATGCGGGCCTGCTCCTCGTACGTGAGGAGCTCCTCACGCGGGAGCCACTTCATGCCTTCGGCCGGCATGCAATACGTGCACCGGAAGTTGCACCGGTCGGTGATGGAGATGCGCAGGTCCTTGACGCGCCGGTCGAACGGGTCGATCAAAGGGACGGGCGCGGCGGCCATGACTCCCAGGCTACGGGGTCGCGCGACCGATGCGTTCGTGGGGTGTCTATATGTCCCCCTACGCACGCATCAGTGGTCGGCGGGCCAGTCGAGGCGCATCACCCGGAGCTCGCCGCCTTCAGGGACGCCATCGCCGTCGGCGAGGAGTGCGAGCCCGTTGGCCGCCGCAGTCGCCGACAGCACGTTGCTGGCCTGGGCGCCCGTTCGGGCGGCGGCAAAGCCACCGCCCTCGCTGTGCACGCGAACCCGGTCGAGATGCAGTTTGCCGTCGAGCTTGCGGGGCAGCGCGTGTGCGGCCGTTGCCTCGATCTCGGGCCGAAACCGGTTCGCATGCCCCATCATCTGCAGCAGCGCGGGCCGGGCGAACAGCTCGAAGCTGACGAGAGACGACACGGGGTTCCCGGGCAGCCCGAACACCGGGGTTCCGTCGATCACGCCGAACGCCAGCGGCTTCGCCGGCTTGATCGCGACCTGCCATGACTGCATTCGACCCAGCCGGCCGAGCGCGGCCTTCACGTAGTCGTAGTCGCCCACGGAGACGCCACCGCTCGTGAGGACGGTGTCGCACGACGCGAGCGCGTCCTCGAGGGTGCGCGTGATGATGTCCTCGTCGTCGGGCGCGACGCCGAGGTCGACGGCGTCAGTGCCCGCCTCGGCCGCCAGCGCGACGAGCATGGGCCGGTTCGAGTCACGGA
>JALZAA010000403.1 GCA_030948625.1 Actinomycetota bacterium | reverse complement strand
CAGCCGGTCGTGTACGTCGATCGATCGGTTTGGGCGGATATCGCAGGGTTCCTGCGCGACGAGCAGGAGTTCACCCAGTGCATCGACGTCACCGCCGTCGACCACCTGGTCGACGCCGCCCGCTTCGAGGTCCCCGGTGTCGTGCACGAGCGGTTCGAGGTCGTGGCCAACTTTCTCTCCCACCCGCGCAACCGCCGCCTACGCGCGATCTGCGAGGTCCCCGCGGCGGATGCCACCGTCCCGAGCATCACCCCGCTGTACCCGGGCGCGAACTTCGCCGAGCGCGAGGTCTTCGACATGTTCGGCATCGAGTTCGACGGGCACCCCGAGCTCACCCGCATCCTCATGCCCGACGAATGGGAAGGCTTCCCGCTGCGCAAGGACGACTCGCCGGCACGGGTGCCGGTCACGTTCAAGGAAGATCCGGGTCCACGATGAGCGACGCACGCGACACGACGGGGGGCAAGACGTTCGTTCCGGACCCGAACCTGCCCCGGTTCACCGACGAGCCGTCCCAAGAGCTGGCGCACCGAGATGTCGTCGTCACCGGAGGGCCGTGGCCCGAAACCGAGGACGGCGGCGAGACGATGATCATCAACATGGGCCCACAGCACCCGTCGACCCACGGTGTGCTGCGGGTGATGCTGGAGCTCGACGCCGAGACGATCCTGCGTGCGAAGGCCGTCATCGGCTACCTGCACACGGGCATGGAGAAGACCGGCGAGGAGCTCACCTTTTTCCAGGGGTCGACCAATGTCACGCGTATGGATTATGCAGCGCCGCTCTCGAACGAGCTGGCGTTCTCGATGGCAACCGAGCGATTGCTCGACATCGACGTCCCGCCGCGCGCCACGTGGATCCGGACGTACCTCATGGAGCTCAACCGCATCGCGTCGCACTTGCTGTGGCAGGCGACGAACGGCCTGGACCTCGGCGCACTGTCGATGATCGTGTACGGCTGGCGCGAGCGCGAGGCCGCCCTACGACTCCTCGAGAAGATCACCGGGCTGCGGATGAACTACAACTTCGTCCGGCCCGGCGGCGTCGTCGCCGACCTGCACGACGGCTGGGAGGAAGACACGCTCGAGCTCTGCGACACCGTCGAGAAGGGCGCGTCGGAGTACGACGAGCTGCTCACGGGCAACCCGATCTGGCAGGAGCGCACCGTCGGCGTCGGTGTGATCACGACCGAGCAGTCACTCGCCCTCGGGGTCAGCGGTCCCATCCTGCGTTCGACCGGCTTCCCGTGGGACCTCCGGAAGGCTCAGCCCTACCTCGCGTACGACGAGGTCGATTTCGACGTCGTCTACACGGAGAACGGCGACTGCTTCGACCGCTATCGCATCCGGCTCCACGAGATCCTCGAATCCGTGAAGATCGTGCGCCAGTGCGTCGAGAAGATGCCGCCGGGTGACTACCGGGTCCAGGACCGCAAGGTCACACCACCGCCACGCGCCCGCATCGACGAGTCGATGGAGGCGCTCATCCACCACTTCAAGCTGTTCACGGAGGGCTTCAAGGTGCCACCGGGGGAGACGTACGTCGCGAACGAGTCGCCCCGAGGAGAGATCGGCTGCTATCTGGTCTCCGACGGAACCTCGAAACCGAGCCGGCTGCACATCCGCGGCCCGTCCTTCTACAACCTTCAGTCCATGAGCCCGATGATGGAGGAGCGCCTCATCGCCGACGCGGTCGCCGTGATCTCCACCATCGACCCGATCATGGGCGAGGTGGACCGCTAGTGACGTTCACCGCGCAGAACCTGGCCCGGGCCCGCGAGATCATCGCCCGGTACCCGGTGTCCAAGTCGGCGACGCTCCCGCTCCTGCACCTCGCGCAGGATCAGGACGGGTGGGTGAGCCCGCAGGCGATGGAGGAGATCGGCCGCCTCCTCGACATCACCCCGGCCCAGGTGCTCGGGGTGTGCTCCTTCTACACGATGTTCAAACGCGAGCCGGTCGGGCGGCTGGTCGTCTCCGTGTGCACGAACGTCAGCTGCCTCGTGAACGGCGGGCCGGAGCTCCTCCGCACGCTCGGCGACCGCTACCTCGACGACGACGACGTGCACGTCGAGGAGGTCGAGTGCATCGCCGCGTGCGACCTCGCCCCCGTCATGCAGGTCAACTACGACTACCACGGTCCCGTGTCGTCGGAAGCGGCCGAGACCCTCATCGACGAGTACAAGCGGGGCGTGCGCGCGCCGAGGACGGTGTCCGGCACACGCGCCGACGCGAGGGCCGGCTGATGCCCGAGACGCGCATCGTGACGGCACGGCTCCACGACCACCCCGACGACTCGTGGACCACCGAGCGGTACCTCGCGACCGGCGGTTACGACGGTTTGCGCAAGGCGCTCCAGATGACGGCGGAGCAGATCGGTGACGAGCAGGTGAAGGCGTCGGGGCTTCGCGGGCGTGGTGGGGCCGGGTTCGGTACCGGGCAGAAGTGGTCGTTCCTCCCGAAGGGCGTGTACCCGCGCTACCTCGCCGTGAACGCCGACGAGGGCGAGCCGTCCACGTTCAAGGACCACATGCTCATCGAGCGTGACCCGCACCAGCTGCTCGAAGGCACGATCATCTCGGCGTTCGCGATCGAGTGCCACATCGCGTTCATCTACGTGCGGGGGGAGTTCGCCCTCGGCTACGAGCGACTGCAGCGCGCCGTCGCCGACGCCTACCAGCGCGGGTTCCTCGGCCGCGACATCCTCGGCTCGGGCTTCGACCTCGACGTCGTCCTGCACCGCGGTGCCGGCGCGTACATCGCCGGCGACGAGACCGGACTGCTGTCGAGCCTCGAGGGCGAGCGGGCCATGCCGCGCATCAAGCCCCCGTTCCCGGCCGTGCAGGGGTTGTTCGCCCAGCCGACGGTCGTCAACAACGTCGAGACGCTCTCGACGGTGCCGCACATCATCCAGCGGGGCGGCGACTGGTACGCCGGGCTCGGCGTGAACCGCTCGACGGGCACGCGCATCTTCTCGGTGTCGGGTCACGTCGAGCGGCCCGGCAACTACGAGGTCGAGCTCGGCATCCCGTTCCGCGAGCTCATCGAAGGGCTCGCCGGCGGAGTCCCCGGTGGCCGCAGCATGAAGTTCTTCATCCCCGGCGGCGCATCGTCGCCGTGGCTCATGCCCGAGCATCTCGACGCGCCGACCGACATGGATTACGTGCAGAACGAGCTGAAGTCGATGCTCGGGTCGGGGGCGATCATGGTCTTCGACGAGACCACCGACCCGCTCCGGGTCGCGTGGCGCCTGGCGCGGTTCTTCGCCCACGAGTCCTGCGGCAAGTGCACGCCGTGCCGGGAAGGCTCGGGCTGGATCGAGAAGATCCTGTACCGGATGGCGCACGGCCTCGGCCGCCCGCAGGACCTCGATCTGCTGCTCGACTTCGGGGACAACATCGTCCCCGGGCTCAATGCGCCGTTCGCCCAGACCACGATCTGCGCACTGGGCCCGAGCACCATGTCACCCGTCGTGAGCCTCGACCGGTACTTCCGCGACGAGATCAAGCAGCGCGTAGGCACCGACGAGCGGGCGCGCATCCCGCTCGAGGCCGTCCCGTCGTCCGGCAGCGCGGGGGTTCGCACGTGACCGACCAGCCGATGAGCCAGTGGCCCTCGACGTGGGACTACGTCCTCCCGGTCCGGGAAGGCCCGGACGAGGTGCGCATCACGGTCGACGGACGCGAGGTCGTCGTCCCCAACGGAGAGCTGCTCATCAAGTCGGCTCAGGACCATGGCGTGTACATCCCGCGCTTCTGCTGGCACGACCGGATGAAGCCGGTCGGCATGTGCCGTATGTGCCTCGTCGAGGTCGAAGGGATGCGCGGCCTGCAGATCGCGTGCGCGACGCCCGTGAGCGACGGGATGGTCGTCCACACCGTGACCGACAGCGTGCGCAAGGCGCAGGACGGCGTCCTGGAGTTCCTGCTGATCAACCACCCGCTGGACTGCCCGGTCTGCGACCGGGGCGGCGAGTGCCCGCTCCAGGACCAGACGCTCGCGTTCGGTCCCGGTGAGTCGCGCTACGTCGAGGAGAAGCGCCACTTCGAGAAGCCCATTCCGATCAGCGAGCTCGTGCTGCTCGATCGAGAGCGCTGCATCCAGTGCGGGCGCTGCACGCGATTCGCCAGTGAGATCGCGGGCGATGCCCTGATCGACTTCGGCGGGCGCAGCGAGATGACAGAAGTCATCACCTATCCCGACGAGCCGTTCCGGTCGTACTTCTCGGGCAACACCGTGCAGATCTGTCCCGTCGGGGCGCTGACCGCCACCCCGTACCGATTCAAGGCCCGGCCGTGGGATCTCACGACGTCCGAGACGTCGTGCGTGACGTGCGCCGTGCAATGCCGCGGCGCGCTGCAATCGACGTCCAACCGGCTCATCCGGCTGCTCGGCGTCGACTCCGAGCCGGTCAACCAGGGCTGGCTCTGCGACAAAGGCCGGTACGGCTACGAGTGGGTCCACGCCGAGGACCGCGTGCGCGCACCGATGGTCCGGAAGCAGGGCGAGCTCGTCGAGGCGTCGTGGCCCGACGCCCTGGACGCCGCCGCCGACGGATTGCGCAAGGTTCTCGACGTGCACGGTCCGGAGGCCGTCGCCGTGCTCGGCGGCGGGCGCGGCACCAACGAGGACGCCTACATGTGGGCGCGGTTCGCGAAGGGCGTCCTCGGAACCGACAACGTCGATGCGCAGCTCGGTGACGGGCTGCCGGCCGATCTCGTGCTCGGCATGCCGCGGGCGACGATCGCCGACTGCGATCGCGCCGCCGCCATCGTCCTCCTCGGGCCCGACCTCAAGGAGGAGCTGCCCGTGCTCTTCCTGCGGGTCCGGAACGCGGCCGAGGAGCTGGGCGTGCCCCTCATCGACGTTGCGCCGCTCGACCACGGTCTGACCCGCTACGCCGACGCCGTCGTCCGCCACCTCCCCGGCGAGGCCCACGAGGCGGTCGCGCAGCTCGTGCGCGCGTTCGACGGCGATCGCACGGGCGAGACGGCCGTCGACAACGCGGGCGCGCTGGTCGATGGGCGCGAGGGCGACGTCATCGTGATCCTCGGGCGATCGTCGCTCGCCGAGGCGCCCGACTCGACGCTGCGGGCCGCCGCGCTGCTCGCCGCCCGCCCACGGACGCGGTTCCTCTCGGCGCTGCGCCGCTCCAACGTGCACGGCGCGCTCGACCTCGGCCTCGCGCCCGGCTTCCTACCCGGCCGCGTCACGCTCGACGCGGGTCGCGCGCATTTCACCGACGCCTGGGGCTCGGTGCCGGAAAGGCGAGGCCTCGACGCCACCGGCATTCTCCAGGCTGCGATGGACGGGCAGCTCCACGGGTTGGTGCTGCTCGACGCCGACCCCGTCGCCGACTTCCCCGACCGCCGTCTCGCTCGCGACGCCCTGGCCAACGTCGACTTCGTGATCGCGCTCGACGCCTTCCTCACCGAGAGCACGCGTAGCGCGAACGCGTTTCTCCCCGTCACCGTGTGGGGTGAGAAGCACGGGACCGCCAACAACATCGAGGGCCGGGTGCAGCGTCTGTCGCAGCAGATCTCGCCCGAAGGGCCGGTCATGTCCGACTGGCGCGTGGCCGCCGAGCTCGCGCTGCGCTTCGGCGTCGACCTCGACCTCGAGACTGTCGCGGAGGTGCAGGACGAGATCGCTCGCGTCGCGCTCGCGTTCGCGGGCGTCGACGGCCGTCTGCTCCGCCGCGCGCGCGACGGCGTCGTGCTCCCTGTGGGCGAGCACCAGGAGGAGCTCGTGCTCGACGCGGCCGCGCTCGCCCTCACCGACGTGTCCTGGGAGCCGATCCGCCCGGGGACGATCGCCTCGGAGGAGGGGCTCGCGTCCCACGTCGGCACGGGCGTGGTCGAGGCCACGGGCACCGGGTCGACCACGACGCTGAAGCCGGGTCTTACCGAGGTCGAGGGGCAAGAGGGGTCGCGGGAGGAAGCCGCCCGGATCAGCGGCGCCGCGCGCGACGCAATGGCCGAAGGCCCGCCGCTGCACGAGTGGGATCGCTCGACGGAGCCGGCGCCGCGGGAGCCGCGCGACGCGTACGCGCTGCGACTCGTGGTGAGCCGGAAGCTCTACGACGCCGGGCGCGTGAGCAGCTCCTCGCCGTCGCTGGCCGCGCTGGCACCCGGCACGGCGCTCCTCGTGCACGCCGGCGACCGCGAGCGCATCGGGGTGGCGGACGGCGACGAGGTCCGCGTCACGAGCAGCCGCGGGTCGGTGACCCTGCCCATCCGGGCGGAGCCCGGCATCCCGCGCGGTGTCGCCTACGTCGCGTTCAACCAGCCGGGCCCGGGGGCCGGTGAGCTCATCGACGCCGACGCGCGAGTCACCGACGTGCGCGTGGAGACATTGGAGCCCACTCGGTGACGTTTCTCGACCCGCTGCTCCGAGGCGACATCGACCTCACGGTCGTGCTCATCGTCATCGGCAAGACGATCGCGACGTTCGCGCTGCTGCTGCTCGCCGTCCTCTTCTACATCTGGTTCCTGCGCAAGGTGATCGCAGACATGCAGAACCGGATCGGCCCCGCCACCGCAGGGCCGTTCGGCATCCTCCAGACGGTCGCCGACGGGATCAAGCTGTTCTTCAAGGAGCAATCGATCCCGAGCAGCGCCGACAGGCCCGTGTTCCTTCTCGCGCCGTATCTCGCGATCCTCCCCGCCTTCCTCGCGTTCAGCATCGTGCCCATCGGCGGGGAGGTGAGCATCGCCGGCCACAAGACGTACCTGCAGCTCGCCGAGCTGCCCGTCGGGGTGCTGTGGCTGCTGGCGATGTCGGGGCTCGGCCTGTACGGGATCATGCTGGCGGGCTGGTCGTCGGGGTCGAAGTACCCGCTCCTCGGGTCGGTGCGGGCGTCGGCCCAGCTGCTGAGCTACGAGGCCGCGTTCAGCCTTGCGGTCGTCGGCGTCCTGATTCAGTCGGGCACCCTGTCGACGCGCGGGATCGTCGAGGGCCAGGCCTGGACCGGCAACATCCTCGACGGCCTGGGCCAGTGGTACGTGCGCCCGGCGATCGTCGCGTTCGTGATCTTCATCATCGCCGCCATTGCCGAGACGAACCACCCGCCGTTCGACCTCGTCGAGGCGGAGCAGGAGCTCGTCGGCGGGTTCCACACGGAGTACACGGGGATCCGGTTCGCGATCTTCTACCTTGCCGAGTTCATGAACCTCATCACCATGAGCGCGATCGCTGTGACGCTCTTCCTCGGAGGGCCCGCCGGCCCGAAGCTCGGATTTCTCGCCGATGGCAGCACGATCAACGTCTGGCTGATGCCCGTCTTCTGGTTCATGCTCAAGCTGCTCGCCTTGCTGTACGGCACGGTTTGGCTTCGCGCCACGCTGCCGCGCCTCCGTTACGACCAGCTCATGGCACTGGGCTGGAAGTACATGATCGAGATCGCGTTCCTGTGGCTGATGGTCTCGGGGGTCGTCGTCATCGGTCGCCAGGAGGGCTGGAACCTCTGGATCGTCGTGCCCGCCGCTGCCATCGGTGCCGTCCTCGTGTACGGCGTCCTCTACGCGTCGATGACGAAACCGGGTGAGCTGACAGAGCAGGAGCAGATCCACTGATGAGCCTTCTCGACTTCTTGCGTGGCTTCACCGTCCCCATCCGCCAGGTCTTCCGACCCAAGATCACCGAGCAGTTCCCGCAGGAGAAGCGGCCGAAGCCGGAACGCTTCCATGGCCGCCACATCCTCAACCGCTACGAGGACGGCATGGAGAAGTGCATCGGATGCGAGCTGTGCGCGGGGATCTGCCCGGCGCGGTGCATCTACGTGCGGGGCGCCGACAACCCGCCCGACGCGCCGGTTGCGCCCGGGGAGCGGTACGGGTTCGTGTACGAGATCAACTACCTCCGGTGCATCCACTGCGACATGTGCGTCGAGGCGTGCCCCACCGAGGCCATTACCGAGTCGAAGATGTTCGAGTACTCGTTCGCGAACCGCGAGGACGCCATCTACACGAAGGACGAGCTCCTCGTCGACGACGACGGCCGGGCCCGCCGCCTGCCGTGGGAGCTGTGGGCGGGAGACGAGGAGGACAAGAACGCGAGCGCCTGGATGCGCGCGACGTCGCCGTCGGGCGACGTCGACTACGAGGGCAGAGTCGCGTGGTCCGCTGAGCTCGGGTTCGGCGTGCGCCCACCGGAACGGGGGCAGCGCGTTGTCGGGGGAGACGCCGAGTGACGCTCGAGGCGATCATCTTCTTCGTCGCCGCCGCGCTCGCGCTCGGCGGCGCGGTCGGGGTCGTGCTGGGACGCAACCCGGTGCACTGCGCCCTGCTGCTCGTCGTCACGCTCGTCGCGGTCGCGATCCTCTTCCTGCTCCAGGAGGCGCAACTCGTCGCGGCGGTGCAGGTGATCGTGTACGCCGGCGCAATCGTCGTGCTGTTCCTGTTCGTGATCATGCTGCTCGGCGTCGACAAGAGCGAATCGCTGCATGACCCCATCCCGTACCAGCGGCCGGCGGCGCTCACGCTGGGTGCCATCCTCCTGGCCGAGATCTTCCTGCTCGCCGGGCGCGACTGGGTGACTGGGGCGCGGTCGGTGCGCGGCTCTACGACGAAGCCGGTCAACGGGACCGATCTCGGCAACGTGGAGCGCGTCGCCCGCACGCTCTTCACCGACTTCCTGTGGCCGTTCGAGCTCACGGCCGTTCTGCTCGTGATCGCCGTCGTCGGCTCGGTGGTGCTCGCTCGCCGCAGCGGTCAGCGCGCCCAGCTCGACGAGCACGAACGGGCCATCGACGAGCAGATCGCCGAGGCCGAGCTCGCCGAGGCGGCCGACGAGGAAGAGGACGAGGAAACGGGCGGCGAGGAACGAGAGGGACAGGAGCAGGAGCAGCCGTCGGAGGTGCCGACGTGATCCTGGCCGCGATCGACATCACACCGAACTACTACCTCGTCGTCGCCGCGCTGCTCTTCACGATCGGCGCGGTCGGGCTGCTGTTACGCCGGAACGTGCTCGTGATGTTCATGTGCGTCGAGCTCATGCTCAACGCGGCCAACCTCACGTTCGTGACGTACTCGCGCGCCCTCGACGACGTCGGCGGTCAGGCGATCGTCTTCTTCACGCTGGTGGTGGCGGCGGCCGAGGTCGCGGTCGGCCTGGCCATCATCGTCGCCATCTTCCGCCGCCGGCGGGGTGCCACCGCCGACGACGTCCGGCTGCTGAAGGGCTGACGCGGTGGACGCCCGGGATCTCCTCGACCTCGTCTGGATCGTGCCTGCGCTGCCTGCGCTGGGCGCCGCGATCCTGCTGCTGTGCGGCCGGCGCCTCGGCGATCCGAAGGCCGGGTGGCTCGCCACCGGGTTGATGGCGCTGTCGTTCGCGTGGTCCGTGGTGATGTTCTTCGCCCTCCGCGACATCGAGCCACGCACCCACACGGTGGACCTCTTCACGTGGTTCCCCACCGGGGGCCTTCAGGTGAAGCTCGGGTTCCTCGTCGACCCACTGTCACTCACGTTCATCCTCTTCATCACCGGCGTCAGCACACTCATTCACGTGTACTCGCTGGGTTACATGCACGGCGACGAGAGGTTCGGACGCTTCTTCGCGTTCATGAACCTGTTCTGCGCCTCGATGCTCGTGCTCGTCCTGGGCTCGAGCTTCCTGGTCACGTTCCTCGGCTGGGAGGGCGTCGGCCTGTGCTCCTACCTGCTGGTGTCGTTCTGGTTCGAGCGCAACTCGGCCGCCGTCGCGGGGAAGAAGGCGTTTGTCACCACGCGTGTCGGCGACTTCGGCTTCATGGTCGCGCTGTTCCTGATCTTCGCCGAGCTCGGGTCGCTCGACTACACGGCGATGAACTCGGGCGCCAAGACGCTCGCGGGCGGGACGGCTACCGCGATCGCGCTGCTCCTGTTCCTCGGCGCCGCCGGCAAGAGCGCGCAGTTCCCGTTGCACGTGTGGCTGCCCGACGCGATGGAGGGCCCGACCCCGGTGTCGGCGCTCATCCACGCCGCCACGATGGTGACGGCGGGCGTGTTCCTGGTCGCCCGCGCCCACCCGTTCTTCGACGCGAGCGGGGGTGCGGCATCGACCACGGTGGCTTGGCTCGGGGCCGGCACCGCGATCTTTGCGGCGACGATCGCGCTCGTGCAGGTCGACATCAAACGGATCTTGGCGTACTCGACCATCAGCCAGCTCGGCTACATGTTCCTGGCTCTCGGTGTCGGCGCGTACGCGGCGGCGATCTTCCATGTCGTGACGCACGCGTTCTTCAAGGCGACGTTATTCCTCGGCGCGGGTTCCGTCATCCACGAGAACGCCGACAACCAGGACATCCGCACGATGGGCGGCATGCGCAAGTACATGCCACTCACATCGGCGGCGTTCATCGTCGCCTGGCTGGCCATCGCCGGGATCCCGCCGTTCGCGGGCTTCTGGTCGAAGGACGAGATCCTCGCCAAGGCCTACTTCGCGGGCAGCTACGGCGTGTGGATTATCGGCACCGTTGCCGCGGGGCTCACCGCGCTCTACATGAGTCGCCAGGTCTGGCTGGTCTTCTTCGGCAACGAGCGCTTCCGTACCGCCGCCGAGCTGAACGGCGTCCCCGCCGGCGCCGACACGGGCACCGAGGTACCGCCCGAGTCACCGCATGACGACCGCGGTTTCTCGTTGGAGTCGCCGATCGTCAATCCTTGGGACCCGCCGAAACCGCCGCGCCTCGATCACGCGCCGCACGAGGCGCCATCGCTCATGACGGGACCGGTGGTCACCCTGGGCCTGTTGGCGGTGGTCGGCGGCCTGCTGAGCCTGCCGTTCAAGTCGCTCGAGTTCCTCACCCACTGGCTCGAGCCCGTGTTCGAGGGCGCCGCGGTCATCGAGACGAGCTCGTTCTTGTCCGCCTTCGCGCTGTCGACGATGTCGGTCGCCTTCGGGGTGGTCGGCATCCTGATCGCGGCGTCGTTGTATCGACAGGGCATCCCGGCGCCGGACCGTGACCCGCTCCCGGAGCGGCTCGGCGTCGTGGGCCACGTCTTTGCGCACGCCTATTACTTCGACGAGACCATCGCTGCCTTCGTGCGTGGCCCCGCGCTTCGTTTCGCCGAGTGGCTCAACAAGGGCTTCGACCTCGGGGTGATCGACGGCGCCGTCAATGGTGTGGCGCGCATCGTGAGCGACAGCGCCGGGAGACTCCGGCGAGTCCAGACGGGTCTGGTGCGGAACTACGCGCTCGCCGTCGTGCTCGGGGCCGTCGCGCTGCTCGTGTTCCTCGCGGTGAGGGCGGGCTGATGCGCGACGCCGGCTTCCCGCTTCTCACGTTCATCATCTTCACCCCGCTCGCCGGGGCCGTCGTCGTGGCACTGCTCCCGAACCGGCGTCCCGAGCTCATCCGCGCTGTCGGCTACGGCGCGACCGCGGCCACCGCCGGGTTCGCGGGCTACCTGCTGTACCACTTCGACACGAGCGCATCCGGCTACCAGTTCGTCGAGAACCACCAGTGGATCGACACGCTCGGCGTCCGGTACCTGCTCGGGGTCGACGGCATCAGCCTCTTCATGGTGGCGCTCACCGCCCTGCTGTTCCCGATCGGTCTTCTCGCCTCGCAGACGATCACACAGCGGCTGAAGCCCTACACGATGTGGATGCTCGTCCTCGAGTCGTCGTTGCTCGGCGTCTTCCTGGGGCTCGACCTCGTCCTCTTCTTCGTCTTCTTCGAGTTCGTGCTCGTGCCGATGTACTTCATCATCGCCGGATGGGGTCACGACCGGCGGGTGTACGCAGCGTTCAAGTTCTTCCTGTACACCGCGGTGGGCTCGGCGTTCTTGCTGGTCGGGCTGCTCGCGCTGGCGTTCTTGCACGCCCAGGACCACGCGCTCACGTTCGACGTTCGCACGCTCACGGCCTGGGCTCCCGGCGGCCTGAGTGACGGCACGGCCAAGCTGCTCTTCCTGGCGTTCTTCGCCGCGTTCGCGGTGAAGGTGCCGCTGTTCCCGCTGCATACGTGGTTGCCGGACGCGCACACCGAGGCGCCGACTGCGGGGTCGGTGATCCTGGCCGGCGTTCTGCTGAAGATGGGGACGTACGGATTCCTGCGCTTCTCGCTCCCGCTGTTCCCCGACGCCAGCGTGTTCTTCGCGCCGATGCTGCTCGTGCTGGCGACGATCGGGATCATCTACGGAGCGATCGTCGCCGCGGTGCAGCCGAACCTCAAACGGCTGATCGCCTACTCGTCGGTCGCGCACCTCGGTTTCGTCGTGCTCGGGATCTTCGCCCTCACAACGCAGGGGCTCGAGGGCGGCGTGTTCACGATGATCAGCCACGGGCTGACGACGGGCGCGCTGTTCCTCCTCGTCGGCTTCCTCTACGACCGGCGGCACACGTTCAATATCTCGGCCTTCGGCGGCTTGTGGAAGGCGGCGCCGATCTTCGGCGGGATCTTCCTGGCCGTCGCGTTCGCGTCGATCGGCCTGCCCGGGTTCTCCGGCTTCGTGGGCGAGTTCCTCGCGCTGCTCGGGACGTTCCTCGTGCACCGCCCGTACGCGGTGATCTCCGCCGTCGGCGTGATCCTCGCCGCCGTCTACATGCTGTGGGCGTACCAGCGCGCGTTCACCGGCGTGCCCACGGGGGAGAACGCGACGCTGCGCGACCTCAAGGTGCGTGAGCTGACGGCGATCGTCCCGCTGCTGGGGCTCAGCTTCTTCCTCGGCGTGTACCCGAAGCCCGTGATCGACCGGGTGGAGCCGACCGTCCGGCGCGTCGTCTGCAGTGTCGAACGCGGGAGTAGCTACAAAGAACCGGCCGTGGCCAAGCGCGGCGCGCCCCTGCGCGACTGCGCCAAGCTCAACGCGCGGCAGTTGGCGGGCCGGTGATCCTCTCCATCCTCGCCCAGGCGGCCGGTGTGCCGCCGATCCGCACCCCGTCGGTCGACTGGCTGGCCGTGGCGCCGTTGATCGCCCTGACGGGCGCGGCCGTCGCCATCGTGTTGCTGCGCTCCGTCGTGCGGCATCGCGCTTGGGTGTACCCGGTGTCGCTCGCGATCGCGTTCAGCGGCGCCGCCGCCGCGGCCGCGCTGCTGGTGCGCCAATGGCGCGAGGTGCAGGACCACGGCGCGATCACAACCGTCGCCGGCATGGTGCGGATCGACGGGTTCGGGGTGTTCCTCGGCGGCGTGATCATCGCGGCGACCGTGCTGTCCCTGCTGCTGGCCGCCAACTACGTCGACCGGGAGCGCCTGGAGGGGCCCGAGTTCTTCGCGCTGCTGCTGCTGTCGGCCGCCGGCATGCTCGCGATGACCACTGCCAACGACCTCGTCGTCGTGTTCCTCGCCCTCGAGATCCTGTCGATCCCGCTGTACGTGCTCGCCGCCTTCGACCGCCGCCGCCTCGCGTCGCAGGAGGCCGGCATCAAGTACTTCGTGCTCGGCGCCTTCTCCTCGGCGGTGTTCCTGTACGGCATCGCGCTCGTCTACGGCGCCACCGGGACGACCTCGCTCACCGGCATCGCCCGGTTCCTCGCCAACAACACGCTGCTCGACGAGGGCGTGCTGCTGATCGGCCTCGGGCTGCTGCTCGTCGGGCTCGGGTTCAAGGTGGCGGCGGTGCCGTTCCACATGTGGACGCCCGACGTGTACCAGGGCGCACCCACGCCTGTGACCGCGTTCATGTCGTCGGCCACGAAGGTCGCCGGGTTCGCGGCGCTGCTCCGCGTGCTGACGGTGGCGTTCCCGTTGTTCAGGAACGACTGGCGCCCGGCGATCGGCGCGCTCGCAGTGCTGTCACTCGTGGTCGGAAGTGTCGTCGCCATCGTCCAGAACGACGTGAAGCGTGTCCTCGCATACTCGTCGATCGCCCATGCGGGCTACATACTCATCGGGTTCGCAGCCGCGGCCGTCTCGAACGGGGAGGCGGCGTCGCGTGGGCGGCAGGCGGCCCTGTTCTATCTCCTCGTCTACGCGTTCATGACGATCGGGGCCTTCGCCGTCGTGACGGTGATCGCGCGCTCGAGCCACGACGCCCGCCACACGCTCGACCAGTACCGGGGCCTCGCGGCCCGCCGACCCGTCCTGGCCGCCTTCCTCACGTTCTTCCTGCTCGCCCAGGCCGGCGTGCCCGCGACCGGCGGGTTCGTCGCCAAGCTCCAGGTGTTCGCGGCCGCAGTCGACGCCCGTCTCTACTACCTCGCGATTGTGGGCGTGCTCGTGACGGTCGTCTCGTGGTTCTTCTATCTACGCGTCGTCGTGACGATGTACGCCGGCGGCGACGAGGCCGAGGAACCAGCACCCGCCGCCCGTCGCGCGCCGAGGGTGGACGCAGCAGCGGCGGTCGTGCTCACCGTCACGGCCGCGGTCACGCTCGTGATCGGCATCCTTCCCGGCACGTTCCTGGACGTCGCCAAGGACGCCACCTTCATGCTGCGCTGAGGTGCGCGCTACGCCACCTCGCTGCGGCGGCGGAACCAGCGGCGGCGGGCGCGTTCGCGTGGACGGGCACGCTCGGCTTCGTGCTTGTCGAGGGCACGGCCCGCGAGGTGATGCGACTCTTCGATGAGCATGAGCGAGTCGGAGAAGTCGAACAGCTCCCGCTCGTCCGGCGGGGCGGGCAGCACGACCACGTCGACATCAGCGGGCGCATGCCGGAGCTCGAGATCGAATCGCTGGTTCCGCGCGATCGCGAACGCCCGCACCGCGACATCCAACGGCGAGCGCAGTCGCCGATCTGCCAGGGCGCCGGCCACGTTGCACACGTAGATGCGGTCGACCGGCCCCGACAGCGCGTGCCAGAGGGGCACGCTGTTCGTGACGGCGCCGTCGACGAGCAGCCGGCCGTCGTGCTCGATGGGCGGGAAGAGCCCCGGCAGCGCGGTGCTCGCGAGCAGCGCCCGGTCGACGGGCCCGGAGGCGAGCACGACCTCCTCGCCCGTGTCGAGGTCGGTGGCGATGACACGCAGCGGCACCGCCATCTCCGCGAACGTCGGCGCCGCGTTCGCGCGCTCGATCACGGCACAGAGGCCCACGTTGGTGAACAGGTGGTCGTCGCGGCGCAGCACGTTCCACGCCCTCGCCAGCTTGCTGCCTGGGAACACCTCGCCGGACCGGATCGACAACCACACGTCGGCGAGCTTCTCCACGCCGGCCGACGTCGGGTCGGTGGCGATCGCAGCGGCGTTGAGCGCCCCCGCCGAGGTCCCGATCAGGACGTCGGGCTCGATGCCCCGCTCGAACAACGCCCGCAGCATGCCGACCTGGCTCACGCCCTGGTTGCCCCCGCCCGACAGGACGAAGGCGGTCCGCGGACGCTCAGGCGTCGGCAGTGGCGGTGTTCTCCGCGACAGCGGGGCAAGCTCGCTCATCGAAACCTCTCGTGACCTCTGGTGCGCGCTCCGTCCACATCTTGTTGGTGTTCGGAGCCCAGGGTATGGACCGTCCACACGCCAGAACGGTCGGCCGCGGGCCCGCGATTCCCGCCATTCCACGGGTCACGACGCCCGTGCAGAACCGCTTGCGCCGTTTGTAGGGCAAGAATTCCGCCGGTGTAGTGTCCGCCTCGGGTCCTGCTCCCGTGACCGGGAGGGTCGCGCGGTGACGAAGTACTACCAGACGTATCTCGCGGTCGCGGTTCTTGCCGCGGCTGCGGTGCTGATGTTCGGCGCCATGCTCGGCGTTGGGCGTCTCCTGCGTCCCAACCGGCCCCAGCCCGAGAAGTACATCACCTACGAGGCCGGCTCCGACCCCGTCATCGGCTTCGGCCAGTCGAACATCCGGTACTACGTCTACGCCCTGCTGTTCGTGATGTTCGACGTCGAGGCGGTCTTCATCTTCCCGTGGGCCGTACGGCTCGAGAGCCTCGGCGCCTTCGGCCTGGTCGAGATGGTGATCTTCATCGTCATCCTCGCCCTCGGCCTCGTGTACGCCTGGCGGAAGGGGGTGCTGCGGTGGGCCTAGTCGAACGGGGCAAGGTGCCGAAGCCGCTCACCTGGCTTCTCAACTACAGCCGGAAGTACTCGCTGTGGATGTTCCAGTGGGGGCTCGCGTGCTGCGCGATCGAGATGGGCGCCGCGCTCGCCAGTCCTCGCTACGACATGATGCGACTGGGCGTCATCCCGTTCCCTGCGAGCCCACGCCAAGCCGACCTCGTGGTGATCTCGGGCACGGTCACCGACAAGATGGCGCCGGCGATCAAGCGCCTCTACGAGCAGATGCCCGACCCGAAGTACGTCATCTCGATGGGAGCGTGCGCCAACTGTGGCGGTCCGTACTGGGACTCCTACTCGGTCACCAAGGGCGTCGACCAGATCATCCCGGTCGACGTGTACGTGCCGGGCTGCCCGCCGCGCCCGGAGGCGCTGCTGCAGGGCATCGTGTTGCTCCAGGAGCGCATCCAGCAAGAAGGCATCGGGAACGACGACCTCAAGGCACGGTGGACGGGGGAGCCGATCGTCGTTGGCGGATGATCTCGAACGTGAGCAGAGTGGCGCCGGCGCGGAGATTGAAGCCGAGCGCGAGCTAGCGAAGACCGACGAGCCGGCCGCAGCCGCGGAGGCGCGCGCCGACGCCGACGAAGCCGACGCGCCGCCGACCGAAGAGAAGGCTGCGGCCGAGGCCGGGCCGCGCCCGCTCGACGAGAGCGAGCAGGAGTTGCTGGCGCGGCTCGAGCGCGGTCTCGGTGACGGCATCGTCGAGTCGGCCGACGCCTACGGCACCCTCGTCGTACGCGTGAAGCCCGACGCGTGGGGCAAGGCGGCCGAGGTCTCCAAGGTCGAGCTGGAGTGCGACTACCTCTCCTTCATCTCCGGCATCGACTGGCAGCCCGCGCCTCGCGAAGGCGAGGAAGCCGGTGGTGACACGTCGTCGCCCGTGCAGCCCACAGAGATGACCTTCGGCGTCGCCGGATCGGCGGGTCGCATGCAGGTGTTCGCGCACGTCGAGTCGACCACCGAGAAGTGGGGCGTCACGCTCAAGACCGACGTCGACGCGCAAGCCCCGCACGCCGAGTCGTGGGTGCCGTGGTACCCGGGCGCCGACTGGCACGAGCGCGAGTGCTGGGAGATGTTCGGCGTGATCTTCGACGGGCATCCGAGCCTGCGGCACCTCTATCTGCCGTCCGAGTTCGAGGGCCACCCGTTGCGCAAGGACTACCCCTTGCTGGCGCGGGTCGTGAAGCCGTGGCCGGGCCTGGTCGACGTCGAGGCCATGCCCGACGAACCGCAGGCGGCGGAGGCCGACCAAAGTGACGCGTCGGCGGAGGCCGACCAGAGTGCCTCGTCGGCGGAGGCCGACCAAAGTGCCTCGTCGGCGGAGGCCGACCAAGGTGAAGGTGATGCCTCGTGAGCATCGACTTCGCGGTCGACGCCCAGGCGTGGCGGCACCTGGCCGACGCGCAGGTGAACGTCGAGCTCGATACCGGCGACATGATCCTGAACCTCGGCCCGCAGCACCCGGCGACACACGGAACGCTCCGGCTCGTCGTGCGCCTCGACGGCGAGCGCGTCATCTCGGCCGACCCCGTGATCGGCTACATGCACCGGGGCTACGAGAAGCTCACCGAGTTCCGGACGTACCCGCAGGTCACCACGCTCATCAACCGGATCGACTGGCTCTCGAGCTTCGCCAACGAGGTGCCGTTCATGCACGGCGCCGAGTTGCTCATGGACATCGAGGCCCCACCGCGCGCCAAGTACATCCGCACGATCCTGACCGAGCTGTCTCGAATCGCGACGTTCGTGCTGTTCCTCGGCGAGATGGGCCTGCAGGTCGGAGCGCTCACGCCGCCGTTCTACGGTTTCCGCGACCGCGAGCACGTCCTCAACCTCATCGAGGCCGCCACGGGCGGGCGGTTCCACCCCAACTTCAACCGCATCGGCGGGCTGAAGGACGACCTCCCGTGGGGCTGGGTCAACGAGTGCCGCAACACGATGAAGATCGTCTTCGACGCGTGCAACACGCTGGAGGAGCTCGTCGCCGAGAACGAGATCTTCCAGGGCCGCACGCGGTCGATCGGGATCATCCCCGAAGAGATCGGCGCCGGCTACGGCGTGTCCGGATCGAACCTGCGCGCGTCCGGCGTCGACTGGGACCTGCGCCGCGACGGCAAACCGTACGGCCTCGTGTACCCGGACCTCGACTTCAAGGTGTGGACACACCCCGACGGCGACTCGTACTCGCGGTACTGGGTGCGGCTCCAGGAGACGCGTGAGTCGGCGCGCATGGTCGTGCAGATGCTCGACCAGATGCCGAGCGGGCCGATCATGGCGAAGGTCCCGCGCATCATCAAGGTCCCCGAAGGCGAGATCTGGGTCGAGACCGAGAACCCCCTCGGCCAGATGGGCTACTACGTGGTCTCGAAGGGCGCGACGGGGCCGTTCCGGGTGAAGATCCGCTCGGCGTCGTTCAGCAACGTGTCGATCCTGCCCTGGCTGCTGCGCGGCGTGTACGTGCCCGACGTCATCACCGTGCTCGCGTCGCTCTACTTCATCCTCGGAGACATCGACCGGTGAGGCTGCTCGCGTTCGACGTGCCGGGCGGCTGGGGGACGATCCTGGCGATCAAGACGATCATCGTGCTCGCCATCATCCCGCTCGGCGCCATCATCCTCGGGTACACGTTCCTGCTGAAGATGATGGCGCACATGCAGAGCCGCCTCGGCCCGATGGACCCGGGCGGGTTCCACGGTTGGTTCCAGCTCTTCGGCGACGGCATCAAGTTCATCCAGAAAGAGGACGTGATGCCGGCGAAGGCCGACCGGCGCGTCTTCGCGGTCGCGCCGTTGGTCGTCGTGATCTCGACGTTCCTCGTGTTCCTCGTGCTGCCCACCGGCCCCGACCTCGTCGTCAGCAACCTCGACGTCGGTGTGTTCTACGCGCTTGCGGTCTCGAGCTTGTCGGTCGTGGGTGTCCTGATGGCCGGATGGGCCAGCGCCAACAAGTTCGCCCTGCTCGGCGCACTCCGCGCCGGCGCGCAGCTCATCGCCTACGAGCTGCCCCTGCTGCTGGCGGTGGTCGGCGTCGTCGTGCAGGCGGGCACGATGGACCTCCAGGGCATCGTGGGGGCACAGCAGAACGGCGCGATCTTCGGCTGGAGTGGCATCGGCAACCCGTTCATCCTCACGCAGTTCGTCGGCTTCGGGCTGTTCCTGGTCGCCGCGCAGGCCGAGCTCACGCAGGCCCCGTTCGACATGCCGGTCGCCGAGAGCGAGCTCGTTGCGGGCTACATGGTGGAGTACACGGGGTTCCGCTTCCTCTTCTTCTTCATCGGCGAGTTCGGCACCGCGTTCGCGTTCGCCGCTCTCTCCGCAACCCTGTTCCTCGGCGGCTGGGCGATCCCACACGTCACCGACACCGGCCTGGCGAACGTGCTCGGGCCTATCGTGCTCATCACCAAGATCATGATCGTGGCGTTCCTCATGTTCTGGGTGCGCTTCACGTACCCACGGCTGCGCGAGGACCAGCTCCAGGCCGTGGCGTGGAAGTACCTCATCCCGATCGGTCTGGCCAACATCCTCATCACCGGCGCGTTGAAGGTGGCGTTCTAGATGCCCAAGCTCCCCAAGAGACCCAAGGCTCCGGGCCTGATCGGCGGCCTCGGCGTCACGTTCAAGACGATGCTCAAGGGCGCGGTCACGGTGCAGTACCCGCACGAGCGCGAGGACCCGCCCCCGCGCGCGCGTGGCGTCATCGCGCTCAAAGAGGAGAACTGCACGGTGTGCATGCTGTGCGCACGCCAGTGCCCGGACTGGTGCATCTACATCGAAGGCCACAAGGAGAAGCGGCCACCGCGGCGCGAAGGCGGTCGTGAGCGGACCGTCAGCCTCCTCGACCGGTTCGACATCGACTACGCCCTCTGCATGTACTGCGGGATCTGCGTCGAGGTCTGCCCGTTCGACGCCCTGTTCTGGAGTCCCGAGTACGAGTATTCCGAGGCCAACATCGCCGACCTGCTGCACGACAAGGAGAAGCTCGGCGAGTGGATGGAGACCGTTCCCGAACCGGAGCCGCTCGAAGTCGGCGCCGAGGCCAAAAAGTAGAGACCAGGGCTTCCGG
>JALZAA010000402.1 GCA_030948625.1 Actinomycetota bacterium | reverse complement strand
GCGCCATTGGCCGCGCCTGACGACCTCGACGGCTTCGTGAGACGTCTCGCCGAGCCACTCGCGGTTATCCATGAGCTCGTGCTTCCGACAACGACGGCCATCCCGCCGTACCGCCCGTACGACATCGATCTCGCTCGCCGCGGCGAGCTCGCGCCACCAAGGCGGGCACGTGATCCCGCGGTATGGGAACGCGCCATCGCGGTGCACGTCGGACCGGCACCGGGTAGTCGCGCGGTCTTCCTCCATCGCGACTACCACCCCGGCAACGTCCTGTGGCACGGAGGGCGAGTCAGTGGCGTCGTCGACTGGGTCAACGCAAGCCGTGGCCCGAACGACGCCGACATCGGCCATTGCCGCTACAACCTCGCGCTCGGCTTCGGTCTCGAGATCGCCGACCGCTTCCTCGCAGCCCACCGTGCGCTCACCGGCGAACCCGAGTACCACCCGTACTGGGACATCGTCTCCGCCGTCGGGATGCTTCCCGAGTTCGAGGAGCGCGAGGAGCCAGCCGAGGAGTTCGTGGCCCGTGCGATCGCCGCGCTTTAGGAGCGGCAGTCTTCCTGCAACCCTGGTGAGCATCGAGTCGAAACGGGAGCCGGTCGAGAGCATCAGCGCGGTGACGTTGCTCACCTCGGACATGGCCGAAGCGGTGGCGTTCTACGAGGCGCTCGGCTTTCGTTTGCTCTACGGAGGAGGAGCCACTCAGTTCACGAGCTTCCGGGTCGGCCGCGGCTACCTCAACCTGCAACTCGACACCGCAGGCGATTTGGGAAGATCCGTTTGGGGCCGCATCGTGTTCTACGTACACGACGTGGATGCGATGCACCGGCGTGCACTGGAGACCGGGCTCGATCCGGAAACGTCGCCGGCGGATGCATCGTGGGGGGAGCGCTTCTTTCACATCCGCGACCGAGACGGCAACGAGCTCAGCTTTGCGCGCCCCTTGGGGCAGGCCTGAGGAGCCCCTTTTTCCGGGCTTCTCGCCCGGCATCACCAGGGAGAACCTGGAATTGGGGCATCATCTGGGGCACCAATCGTCGAAGGTGAGCACAACTCGAGACCACAGTGATCGAAGCGTCAGCCGGAGCACCGGTGCCTTGGGGGAGGCGACGGACGCGGTTGCGTCTGTTGGCAGCCGTTGGCGTCATCGCCCTCGCCGCGTGCACCTCGGCGTCCAGCGAGAACGGACGATCCACGCCGTCGACCAGCGCGCCGCCGACGACCACCGTCGCTCCCACCACGACGACGACTCCGACGACCGCCTATCCGGTCAAACGCGGCGACACGTTGACGAAGATCGCCAAGGTCTTCGGTGTGTCGACCGCGGCCATCCTCGCCGCGAACCAGCTCGCGAACGGCGATCGACTCACCGAGGGTCAGGTTCTGCAGATCCCGCCGCAGCCGCCCCCCCAGCTGACGGTCGCGCCTCCCGATGGGATCGCCGGCACGCCGTTGATGTTCACCGTGGTCAGCGCCAAGGCCGGCGAGGCCATCACCTTCGAGATCGTGAGGCCTGACGGCAGCATCTTCATGGGCTCGCCGCACACCGCCTCGCAAGACGGCGCGGTCACGACCAAATACAACACGTCGGGAGACGCGCCGGGGACGTACAAAGTCGTGGCGACAGGGGACCGCGGTACCTCGCTGCAGGCGAGTTACCGCCTCCTCGGGTGAGCGCGCTTCTCGCCACGGCTCGAGACGGAGGGTAGGCATGGTCGTAGGCGATGACCCGGTAAGCGGAGAGCACGCGTCGGAATCTGGGCGCCTGGCGCAGAAGAGTGTCGCTGCCTTCGAAGCTGCAGAAGCCACCGTCGATCCGAGTGTCAAGGCCGCGAAGCTCGAAGCGGCCCAGGCCTACGCAGCCGAGAGCGCGTTGGCCGCCGCCTACACGCACCTCCAGAAAGCCGTGGGCCTCATTGCGGTCTCGTTGCCGCTCGTCGTCGCCGTCGGCAACCGCGTGTTCTTCGACGGAGAGCTCCAGGGGTCCATCAGCGCCTATTACCACACGGGCATGGGCGACTACTTCGTCGGCAGTCTCTTCGCGCTCGCAGTCTTCTTCCTGTCCTACAACTACCGGCCGCTGCCGAAGTTCCAGCTCGACAACCTCTTGAGCACGCTCGCCAGCGTCGCTGCGGTGTGCGTGGCGTTCTTCCCGACCGCGAGTGACGCGGCCACAGCCACCGGCGGAGAGAAGATCGTGTCGACCGTGCACCTGGTCTGGGCCGGTGTGCTGTTCGCTCTGCTTGCCGTCTTCTCGCTCTTCCTGTTCACCAAGACGGGCAGTGCGGAGACCGTGACGGCAGAGAAGAAGCGCCGGAACGTCGTCTACAGGACGTGTGGCGGCATCATCGTCGGTTCGATGCTCTTGGTGGTGGTGTCGAATCTCGTGAAGCCGCCGGGCTCGTGGCATTCGCTCTTTTGGCTGGAGTCCATCGCGGTCGTCACGTTCGGCGTCTCGTGGCTCGTCAAGGGCGGGTTCCTGGGGATTCTGGCCGATCGCACGCCGCCAACCGCCGGCCGCGCGCCGGTGCCAGGCCGGTAGATCCCGTCCATCCGGCCTACGATCCGGCGAGCCGACGCTCGGTGACGCCGACGCGGCGCGGCGCAACAACGCCCTGGACTCGATGCAGCCGGGAGGAGCCGAGATGGGAGTCGCGCTCGTCGCCGCGTTGAGCATCGCGGCGGCGTCGTTTGCAGGAGCACCGCAGGCGGACGTGCCGAGCCCCGACGAGGTGTGCACGCTGCTCACGAGCAAGCAGGTCGTCACGGTCATGGGCGCCAAGCCCTTCGGGCGACCGACGCCCGACGAGCACGGCTGCACCTGGGAGACCGACCCGGCCAAGCGCGTGAAGGGCGGCGAGTACAGGTACGTCTTCCTCGAGGTGAAGTCGCTCGAGGACGCGACGGGCGGCTATCCCGACTACCGCAGCGCGCTCGAGGAGGGCACCCGGGAGATCCGTCCCATCACCGGCCTCGCTGACCGGGCGTACACGGGCAAGACCGTGCTGATTCCCGCCGGAACGATCGACAGCCTCAACGCGGCGAAGGGCGACACCGTGGTCGAGTTGAACTGGCAGGCCGCCACGCCGGTGAAGCGGGGAAGCGCGCGTTACCGCCAGATCCTCAAGATCGAGCGCGCTCTCCTCGCTGACGTGTAACTCATCGCATCGGAGAAAAGGGCTAGAGATCGGGCAGGTGCATGTCGAGGTTCGGCGCTTCGATGCCGCCGTCGACCTCGAGGATCTTGCCGGTCACGAAGCTGCCGGCCTCGGAAGCGAGATAGAGCGCCGCGAGCGCGATGTCCTCTGTCTCGCCCAGGCGGCGCATCGGCGTCTTGGCGACCATCTCGTTGCGGAGGTCCTCGTTGGTGAGCACGATCTCGAGCGCCGACGTGGCCACCGAGCCGACCGCGATGCCGTTGACCCGCACCCGCGGCGCGAGGTCGAACGCCATGAGGCGCGTCATGTGCGACAGCGCGCCCTTGGCCGTCCCGTAGGCGATGAACCCGCGGTCGGTCAGGCGACCCATCGCCGACGAGATGTTCACGATGCTCCCGCCGTCGCCGGCGAGCATGTGGGGCACGGCGAGCTTGCT
>JALZAA010000386.1 GCA_030948625.1 Actinomycetota bacterium | reverse complement strand
GCTCGATCTCCCCGTTCACCTGGTCCAGCAGCCGCTGCTGGTCAGCGGCCGCGGCGTCGGCGTCGGCTTTGGCCTTGGCGAGCGCGTCGCGCTCGGCGGCCGCGGCGGCGTGTGCTTTGTCGGCGTCGTCTCGCTGGGCCGAAAGCTTCTGCTTCGCTGTCGCGAGGTTGTCGACTAGGGCGTCGTCGTGGTGGGCCGCGACATCGGTGTACTTGGAACGCGCGGTGAGGTCCTTGGCGTCCTGAACGTTGACGGCCTCGAACGGGCTTAGCGCGGTGCCGATCTTGTAGATCGACGCCGCCCGGCCGTTGAGGAGCGACTTGATGCGCGCGATTTCGTCCTCGGTGGTCTTCAGACGCGCCTCGGCGTCAGTGGCCTTGGCGTTGGCGTACTCGACCTTCTTCTGCGCGTCGGCGAGCTGCCGATCGACCGCGGCGACCTGCTGGTTGCGAGCCTCAAGGTCCTTTTCGAGCTCGGCCGCCCGGGCGCGGATATCGCTGCTCGGCTGACTGGTGGCGTATCCCGAAGACAGCACCGTGAGCGCCAACCCGCACATGAGCGCCGTCAGGACCCGGACGAAGCGCTTCACGAGGCTTCTCCTTGGCTGCGACCAACGTCAGCCGCGGTAAAGCGCCGTCTCCGCCGACCAGCGCCGCGAACAACAAACCCGTACGCCCGCCACTGAGCGTCGAACGGGGTTGCAGGTCACCCTACGAACCGCTATTGGAACGGCGCAAGTACGACCCGTCGCAGCCACTGCTCGCGGGCCGTCGCGGCACTCACGCCAGCGATCTCCCGGCAACGCGCAACAGGGGACCGGTAAGGCGTGGATTGAGCGTCGACCCTGTGACCAGCGCCTCTGCGGCACTGGTTGCATCACGTGGAGCCGGCCCGTAGGGTCACCGGGGTTCCCGGACGACAACGGTGGTGTCCTTGCGCGCCCGGGAACCCTCAGCGGACCCGAGCCAAGGAGGCCCGAGTGCGGCGGATGATAGCTCTTGTCGCGCTGGTTCTGGCGAGCGTCGGTGTCGGCGGTTGCTTCGGGGGTGGCGGCGGGTCGGGATGGACGGTGTGGGATTCGCTCGCCCAGTGCGAAGCCGGTGGGAACTGGGCCGCGAATACCGGCAACGGTTACTACGGCGGACTGCAGTTCAGCTTGTCGACGTGGCTCGGCTACGGCGGCGGTGAATTCGCCTACTGGCCCTACCAAGCCACACGCGAGCAACAGATCATCGTCGGCGAACGCGTCTTGGCGGGCCAGGGGTGGGGAGCCTGGCCATACTGTTCGTCCAAGCTCGAGCTCCGTTGAACTGCGATCAGGTCGTGATGCTTGCCGTTGGGCCGCCTCCAAGGGTGTGCTCATGACGGCGGCGCCCGGAGTCGTGGCTGGCCGTCTCAGCCGCCGTCGAAGGCTGGCATTGCTCGGCGTGACGGCGTTGGCCCTCATGGCTGCGGGGTGTTTCGGAGGAGGTGCGGGGGGCGGTGGATCGTCGGTGAACCCGGGCGCGCCGGCGGCGGTCGCTTTCGCGGAGTCGCAGGTCGGGACGCCCTATTGCACCGGCGGGATCGGACCTGATTGTTATGACTGTTCTGGCCTCACGTGGCGCGCGTGGCAGCACGGTGGCCTCTCGCTGCCGCGAACCTCAGGCGACCAGTACAACGCGTACCCGAAAGTCTCGCTGAGCGATCTGCAACCCGGCGATTTAGTGTTCACCAGCGACCCGACCCAACATGTTGGCCTTTACGTGGGCGGCGGCATGATGGTGCACGCCACCCACACGGGCGACTTCGTTCGCGAAGTCGCCATCTCCGCACCCGGGGAAAACATCACGCTGGCCGTCAGACCTGGATGACGTTTCCCGAGGCCGCACAACGCTCGCATGCCGTTGAGCGTCTTGGGATCGTAGTTCCACAGATCGGCACGACGCCGGAGCGGTGCAGGTTCAGCCGCAGAGTTCTTTAACGGGCCAGATTCAGTCCGTCAGGGCCTCGGCCTTTTTCCTTGGGCCGCCGTCAGTAGATGGCGTCGTCGCGCTCGGCGTCGTCGTGCTCGGTGGCCCGGGCGTCACGCTCAGTATGGATCGCGCCGGGTGGTTTGGGGCTTTAGCGGTTAGTCAGGTTATCGTCGCATTCCAACGGGTACGTCTGTTTTATGCCGAGTGCCGGCGTCCCCGACCGGTGGCGAGCTGGCCAGGCTCTCCTTACGTCGGCTCAGGTGGCGTTGCTGTTTGGAGTGGATCGACGAACGGTGGTGAGGTGGGCGAAAAGGGGACGCCTCCCTTCGCTCCGCACGCCTGGAGGGCAACATCGGTTCCGTGCAGATGAGATTCGTCGCGTCCTTGAGGGGCGTGGAGGCGAAGGCCAAGGGATCTCCTAACGGACTGGCGCCCGGATGCTGGACGATTGCGAGTACTGCAGGGGGGAGGCCCTTGGGCAGGGCGCTGTCGAGAAGCGGGATCGGGTCGCGGAAAAGTTCGCAGAGAAAACCCGCGGACACTTCCCCCGTCGATTGGCTTCTCTCCCCACAGTTCCGAATTCCGTCCAACGAACGAAAGTGATCAGAGACTTCGCATACTTCGTGAGCCAGAGCCTTTCCGCGGCGGACCGACGCGAATACATCGACGATCTCGTCGAGACCTACCTTGCCACGCTGAGATCCTCGGGGATCACTTACCCCGAGGACCAGTTCTGGTTCGACGTGCGACGCACCTTGCTGTTCTGTCTCGCTTACCCCGTCCAAGCGATGGCACTCGATCTGACCGACCAACGCGCCGCCACACTCGTACGCGAGATGGCCCACAGGGCGGCAAGCGCCATCACCGAGACGGGCGCACTAGACATCGTCGAGCACGTCCGGCGCGTCCGGCTTGCAAACGGATTGCAAACGAACAAGACGACATGAGCCTGGACAGCGCGTCAGAGGCGATCTCGACTGCTTGGCCGAAGGTGCCGACGTGCAGGGTGATCGTGATCGCGACGGCCGGTAGTCCGGCACATTTCTCCCACAAGGTTTACGAGTCAGCGTTGAGCGATCCGCGGTGGCGTGTGAGCGATGCGCATGATGTGGCGCCGTGGATCGACCCGGCCGACATCGAAGGGGAACGGCGCCGACTGAGCACGGCGAGTTTCGCCCGGCTGTGGGGCGCTCGTCCTCGAGCGCGGCGGTTTGCGCGTCGCCGAGGATCTTCCGGGATTCATTTCAGTCGTCGAGCGGGGCGCGTCGGTCGGGGTCGTCCCCGGTGACGGTTGGACCGCGCGGTACCAACTCCACGGCGTCGTGTACGACACGCCGGTCGTCGGCTTCGTCGTCGACCACGATGGGATCGGTGGCGCGCTCCTCACGATCGACGGTGACGAAGGCCAGCCGATGGTTGTCCGTGATGATTGGCCGGGCCTCGAACTGCTCGAGCTCCACGCCCCTACCA
>JALZAA010000378.1 GCA_030948625.1 Actinomycetota bacterium | reverse complement strand
GCCGACCTGGCCCGACTGGATGCCGGCCGTCTCGTCCTGCAGCTGCTTCGAGGCCTTGGCCGCCTCGGTCGCGCTGCCCATCGTGCTCTTGATGTCCTTGAAGAATCCCACGGGGCTGCCTCCTGATGTCCCTCGTCGGCGGACGCCCGCCGTCGCTCCCAGGGTGCCTGCGCCCACGCGGCCCCGCCTGAGTAAGGGCTACTCATTTCCCGGAGGGGACTTTTGAGTAGCGCCTACTCAGGCGCCGGCACCCCGGAGCGCGGTTTCATGCCCATAACGCCATCGAGCAGCCGGGAGCAGACGTCGTGGGACTGTTCAAGAAGGACAAGGCCGAGAAGAAAGCCAGGAAGAACGACGGAAGCGACAAGAGCTGGGGCGAGATCTTCCGAGACATGCCGAAGACGCCGAGCACGCGCGACATGGCCCAGGGCACGGCGGACGCGGCTTCGTTCATGAAGAACCTGGCCGCCAAGGGCGACCAGGGGAGGCTGCGCTCGACCGGGCTGAAGGGCACGGCGGTCATCCACCAGTTCCGCGATACCGGCGGCCGGGTGGGCGTCAACCCCGTCATGCAGCTCGACCTCCTGGTCCACGTCGACGGGCGGCCCGACTACCCCGTGACGCACGAGCAGCAGATGGCGCCGATCGTCGTGAACGGCCTGAGCAACGGGAAGCAGCTGGTCTGCCACGTGAACCCCGAAGACCCCACCGAGATGCTCATCGACTTCTAGCGGGTTCCGTGTGAGCCGGCGCTTGGGGGCGGCTCACACGTCGCGCACGACCTCTTCTCGCACCACCTGCCGGGGATCGGAGTCCTCGCGCAGCCCCATGTACGCCGGGTTGCGCACGGCGCCGGCGCGCGTCCACTCGGTGAACCGGACCTCGGCCACGAGCTCCGGCTCGACGAACACCGCGTCCTTCACGCGGGGTGGGGGAGAGAACGGGCTCGTGTCGCGCCGGAGCGGCTCGAGCAGCCGGAGCAGCCGCGTGATCTCGTCGCCACTCAACCCGGTGCCGACTCGTCCCGCGTACTTCAGGCGCGCGCCCGGGTCCGTCGACTCGTAGTAGCCGATCAAGAGCGCGCCCAGGCTCGTGCGCATGCCCTGGCCGGGAACCCAACCTCCGATCACGAACTCCTGGCTGTTCGTGTTCTTCACCTTCAACCACGCGCGTGACCGCCGGCCCGGCTCGTACACGCTGTCGAGTCGCTTGGCCACGACACCCTCGAGCCCGAGCCCGCGGCTCGCCTCGCGCAACGCGGTGCCCTCGCCTTCGTGCGCCGCGGGGGTCTGCCACGACGCGCCCTGCAAACCGAGCTCGTCGAGCAGCTTGCGACGTTCCCGGTACGGCAGCGAGATCGTCGAGTGGCCGTCGAACCACAAGAGATCGAACAGCACGTACACGACCGGAACCGCGCTCATGAGCCGGCGCACAGCGCGGTCGTTCGAGACGTGCATCCGCCGCTGGAGACGCTCGAAGCTCGGTCGCTCGCCGTCGAAGGCGACGATCTCGCCGTCGAGCACGGCCGGCGTCGCACCGAGCGCGGGACCGAGGCCGCGCAGCTCCGGGTAACGCGACGTGATGTCGTTGCCCCGCCGGCCCTCGAAGCCCGCGCGACCGCCGTCGACGTACGCGATGGCGCGCACGCCGTCCCACTTGATCTCGAACGCGTACCGGTCCTCGTCGTGGGGAAGGTCGGCGGCGAGCGTGGCGAGCATCGGCGCGATGTGCTCCGGCATCGGCTCGCGGGTGGGGTCCTCCGGCGGGTCCATGCGGTGGATCATCCAGTTGTCGCCGTTGGTCTGGAACAGCGCGTACCGGCCGTGCACCTTGTCGCCGTGCAGGGTGACGATCACCTCGTCGTCCTCGAGTTTGTGCGCCTCGTACCAGCCGCGGTCCCAGATGCGCATCGTTCCGCCGCCGTACTCACCTTTCGGGATCTCACCTTCGAACTCGAGGTACTCGAGCGGGTGGTCCTCCGTATGGACGGCGAGGTTGTTGCGCTTGGGGTCGGGCGGGATGCCGCGTGGAACCGCCCACGACAGCAGCACGCCGTCGTGCTCAAGACGCAGATCCCAGTGCAGGCGCCGGGCGTGATGCTCCTGGATCACGAAGCGCCCCTTGGTGCCGTCACCCCCGGGGTCGCCGGCGGGCTCGGGCGTCGCCGCGAAGTCGCGCTTGTCCCGATAGCGGTCGAGGCGATCACGAGACTGCTGCCCC
>JALZAA010000198.1 GCA_030948625.1 Actinomycetota bacterium | reverse complement strand
GGCGCGGACGTGACCTGGCTGACCATCTGCGGTCTCGGCAGCGGACTCGCATCCGCGTTCATCTTCCTGGGATCGCAGATGCTGATCCACGGGCTTGCGCCCCACGAGCACCTGGAGCGTGCCGTGTCTCTCGACGCCGCCGTCTCGAGCCTCTCGCGCATCGCCGGCCCGGCGCTCGGGGGGTTTCTCCTCGCCGCAATCGGCATCCCGCCGGTCTTCCTCATCGCCGCAGTCGGCTACGTCCCGCTGGGAATCGTCGTCACCCTCGTCGCCGCGCCCGTCGCGGCCGGGCACCGTGATCGTCGACCGAATCTGCGAGAAGCGGCGCGCTTCTTCCGGCGTATGCCGCTCCTGCGCTGGGCGCTCATCAGCGCCGCACTCGCGGAGACGCTCGCGCTTCCTCTGGTGATCATGCTCCCCGCGGTGACCGCGTCGCTGAACCGCGACTCCGCCGACCGGCTCGGCATCCTCGTGGCGTGCGTCGCGGTGGGGTCGGTCGCGCAGGTCGTGATCCTCACGAGGCTCCGATCGCGGCTTGACGCGCGCTGGATCGTCGGCGTGTCCTACGGTGCCGCGGGCTTGGTACTTGTCGGGATCGCGCTCGGCGAGGTTGTGTTCGTCACTGGCGCACTACTCGTCGTATTCGGTCTTTCGGTGTCGATTGGGAGAACGCTGTTGATGACGTGCGTGCACGTCGGCTCCCCCGATTCGCACCGCCATCACGTCCTGTCGCTCTACCTCTTCGTCACCGCAGCTGCGACGCCGATCGGCGCGCTCATCTGGGGCGGCATGGCCTACCTCGTCGGTATCGACGCCATCGTTGCCGGGTCGGGGGTGGTGCTCGTGTTGGGCATCGTCATCGCGCTCCTGTCGATCCTTCGACGCCACGCCGATGTGCCGGCGGCGGTGGCGCCGACGGCGGTCAACGCTTCGCCCCCACCGGCGTCAACCGCAGCGGCGGGGGCGAGCTAGAGCTCGAGCCGTTCGCGCACGACGCCCCAGACCCGCTCCGCGACCACGTCGACGTCGGCGTTGCCGTCGACCAGAGCCCAACCGCGCTCGGCAGCGAGCGAGCGGTACGCATTGCGCACGGCGGCGTGGAATTCGGCGCCGGCCCGTTCGAGGCGGTCACCCGGTACCGCGCGCCGTGACGCGGCAACGGCGTCGTCGACGTCGAGCACGACCACGACGTCGGGCTCCAGACCGCCGGTCGCCCAGCGATTGAGCTTCTCCACCTTCTCGATCCCGAGACCGCGGCCCACGCCCTGGTACGCGAGCGATGACGGGACGTACCGGTCACTCACGACGTCGGCGCCCCGCGCCAGCGTCGGTCGAACGATGTCGGCGACCTCCTGCGCGCGATCGGCGGCGAGGAGCAACGTCTCCGCCAAGGGTTCGATCGACCCCGCGGAGTGGAGAAGCAACTCGCGAATCGCAGCGCCCGCCTCGGTTGCACCCGGCTCGAACGTGAGCACCACATCGCGGCCGAGGCCGCGCAGCCGCTCGACAAGGAGAGCGGCCTGGGTGCTCTTTCCGCTGGCGTCCCCGCCTTCGAGCACGACGAAGCGGCCCGCGGCCCGCGAATCCACCGCTGCCCTCTAATCCTCGGCCTGGGAAACGGCCGCGGCTGCGACACGGTCTTCGTTTCGCCGGCGCGCCCGGCGTACGGCGCGCCAAGACACGAAGCCGGCGAAGAACGTGATGAGGCCGCCGCCCCAGAGCGCGAATCGCACCCCGGGCAGGGCGTAGGTGTACCCGCCGATCTCGATGGCCTGGTTGGTGAACAGCGCGCTCGACACCCGGTCCCATCCGTCTGCCCACAGCGGCGAGATCGTGAGCGAGATGAGCAGACACATCCGAATCACGGTGTACAGCGCGGCGAACGTGCGACCCCGGAGCTCGTCGCGGACGTTCTCCTGGAGCACCGTGAAGCCGGTGACATACGAGCTGCCGGCGAACGCTCCCACGAGACCCACCAGCAGGACGGCGATCGCGGTGCTGGAGACCGACGCCGCCGCGACAAGCGAGACGCCCGTCGCCATCACCGCGAACTGGAACACCGTCTCGCGCGAGAGCCGCTTCTGGAAGATGAGGAGCGAGACAACCCCGATTGCCGCGCCGAACCCGAGCGTTGTCATCAACAAACCGAAGGCGGCGCTCCCGCCACCCAGCACCTGATCCGCGAAAACGGGGCCGAGCGGGATCATCGCGCCACCACCGATGAGCCCGACGCCGATGCCGATGATCACGCCGCGAACGAGTCGATTGTGACGGATGAACCGAACGCCTTCAGAGATGTCGCGAAGCGTGGCGGTCCAGTCCGCGCGTTCGCCCTTCCGGTCGTACGCGCGTGGTATCGGCAATCGCCAGATGATCATCGCCGACACGAGGAACGTCAGGCCGTCGACCCACAATGCGAGGAACTCGCGGTCGACGTTGAGCGACGAGAAGGCGCCGAAGCTGCTCAGCCCGGCCGCCGCGTACGCGAGCAGCGCGAACGCCAGCGACGCGAGCGGGAACGTCCCGAAGGCGGCGAAGAGCCCGAGCGAATTTGCTGACGTGAGCTGCTTCGTGTCGACCAGGTTGGGAATCGACGCGTCCTTCGCCGGGCCCCACAGCAGCGAGAGAATCTCGAGCGCGAATGACACGAGGACGAGCCCGAGCAGGCTGTCGACGAACGGCAGCAGGGCCAGCAGCCCCGCTCGACCGATGTCGCAGGCGACCATGACGCGGCGGCGATCGAAGCGGTCGACGATGACGCCGCCCACCGTGGCGAGGAAGAACCCGGGCACGACCCGCGCCACCATCACCAGGCTCACTGCCGCGCCCGATCCACCCGAGATCCGGGCGGCAATGGCGAGGATCGCGATGATCCCGATCCAGTCGCCCAGGCTGGACACCACCTGCGCGACCCACAGCTTGAAGAACGACCGCGTGCCGAAGACGCGCCAGAACGCCGGCGGCAGGCCGGTCTCCTCAGGTGAGGAAGGGATGAACGGTGCCGCCTGCTCCGCCATGGTCGGGGCCAGATTATGTGCGGTCGCCGGCGCGGACAGCCCGGCTGAGCCTCAACGCCTACGAATGTCCGGGCGCGACCGGAGCGTCCGCCCGGCCGTTGCCGTCGCCCGCCTCGACCGCGGGCGCGTCCATCGTCGCGATCACTTCACCGGCGGTAGCCGGTGGCTTCTTCGCGCGAGTACCGCCCCCACCACGCGAGCGGGCGCCGCCAGATCGCTTCGCGCCCTTCGCCTTCGTCGACTTGGCGGCCTTCTTCTTCGTCCCTGTGGCCTTCTTCTTGGTTCCTGTGGCCTTCTTCTTCGTTCCCGTCGCCTTCTTCCGGGGCCGCTTCGCCGGGCCACGGGCTTCGCGCTCGCGCAAGAGGTCGACGGCTTCTCCGAGGCCGACCGACTTCGGGTCGGTCCCGCGCGGGATGGTGGCGTTGAGGGATCCGTCGGTCACGTACGGGCCGTAGCGGCCGTCCATCACCCGGATCGCCGCGCCCGTGTCGGGATGGGCTCCGAGCTCCGCGATGGGGGGCTTGGTTCGCCGGCGATGTTGCTTCGGCTGCGCGAACAGCGCGACCGCCTCGTCGACGGTCACCGTGAAGATCTGCTCCTCGGTCTCGAGGCTGCGGCTTTCGGTCCCGCGCTTGAGATACGGCCCGTAGCGGCCGTTGTGGGCGCTGATGTTGTGGCCTTCGGCGTCGGTGCCGACGACCCGCGGCAAGCGCAGGACCTTCAGCGCCTCCTCGAGCGTGATCGTGTCGAGCGTCATGGACGACAGGAGCGACGCCGTCTTCGGCTTCTCCTCGCCGTCGATCAGCTCACCGAGCTGGACGTACGCGCCGTACCGCCCGTCGCGGGCGATCACCTCGAGGCCGGTCTCCGGATCGGTTCCGAGGACCTGCGGGCCTTCAGCGGCCCGCTCGAGCAGTTCGACGGCGAGGTCGACGGTGAGCTCGTCGGGCGCGATGTCCTCGGCGAGCGAGGCGCGTTCCTCCTCCCGCTCGAGGTACGGGCCGAACTTGCCGACGCGCACATTGACGGCCCGACCCTGGTCGTCCTTCCCGATCGGGATCGTGTTGACCTCGCGTGGGTCGATCTCTGAGAGGTGCTTCTCGCCGACGAGATCTTTCAGGCCGCGCTGACCGTTGCCGTAATAGAAGTCCCGGAGCCAGTTCGTCGACTCGCTCTCGCCGCGTGCGATGCGGTCGAGTGCTTCCTCCATGTTGGCGGTGAAGTCGTAATCGACGAGGTGAGGGAAGTACCACTCCAGCAGCTGAATCTTCGCGAACGCAGTCCACGACGGAACGAGCGCGCTGCCCTTCTTCCACACGTACCCGCGTTCGTGCGTGATCGTCTGGATCACGGATGCATACGTGGACGGACGGCCGATGCCGCGCTCCTCGAGCTCCTTGACCAAGCTCGCCTCGGTGTATCGCGCCGGCGGCTGCGTGCTGTGGCCGGCGGCAGCGAGGTCTTCGCATCGGAGCGCGTCGCCCTGCGACAACGGCGGGATCGGTGACTCGGCGTCCTCGAGCTCGGCGGCCGGGTCGTCGGCGCCCTCGACGTACGCGCGCCGGAACCCGAGGAACTCGTACGTCTTTCCCGATGCACCGAAGACGGCAGCTTCACCAGTCGTCGACGTCGCCGAGAGCCGAATGGAGACGCGCCGGGCGCGGGCATCGGTCATCTGAGACGCGAGCGTGCGCATCCAGACGAGCTGGTAGAGGCGCCGCTCGTCGACGGCGAGCTCGCCCTGCACCTCGTCCGGGCTGCGCATGTGCTCTCCGGCCGGGCGGATGGCCTCGTGCGCCTCTTGCGCGTTCTTGACCTTGCTCTGGTAGGTGCGCGGCGCGTCAGGGAGGTACTCCCCGCCGTAGAGGTTGCGGATCTGCTCACGCGCGCCGTTGATCGCCTGGTCCGAGAGGTTCACGGAGTCGGTGCGCACGTAAGTGATGTATCCGCGTTCGTACAGGCCTTGCGCGACCCGCATGGCGCGGGCGGCGGAGAACCGCAGCTTCCGCCCCGCTTCCTGCTGCAAGGTCGACGTCGTGAACGGTGGCTTGGGCCGCTCGGTGAACGCCTTCGACTCGACCGACGCGACCTCATAACCGACGTCGCGAAGGCGCTCGACGAGCGACTCCGCCTCCGGCTGGGTGAGGTGGACGATCGGTTCGCCGCCGCGCGCACCGTCGGCGACATGGCCCGTCGCGGGGTCGAAGTCGCGACCGCCCGCCACCTTCTTGCCGTCGAGCTCGACGAGGGTTGCGGGGAAGCGTGCGCCCTCGCCGTTGTCGGCGGGCGAGAACTCACCTTCGAGGTCCCAGTACTCGGCGGACCGGAACGCCATCCGGGCCCGCTCCCGCTCTACCACCAGGCGGGTGGCGACGCTCTGCACCCGGCCCGCCGAGAGCCGGGGCATCATCTTCTTCCAGAGAACCGGTGACATCTCGTACCCCACGAGCCTGTCGAGCACCCTCCGGCTCTCCTGGGCCTCGACGAGCTTCATGTCGAGGTCGCGCCAGTTCTCGATGGCGGCTTCGATGGCTTGCCGCGTGATCTCGTGGAACACCATCCGGCGCACCGGTACGTCGGCGCCGAGCACCTCGAGGACGTGCCACGAGATCGCCTCGCCTTCGCGATCCTCGTCGGTCGCGAGGTACAGCTCGCTCGCTCCGGCAGCGGCGGCCTTGAGCTCCTTGACGACGTCCTTCTTCTTCTTGGGCACCACGTAGATCGGCTGGAACTCGTTCTCGACGTCGATCCCCAAACGGCCGGCGTCGGTGCCCTTGTACTTCTTGGGCACCTCGCTGGCGTTGCTCGGCAGGTCGCGGATGTGCCCGACGCTCGACTGCACGACGTAGCCCGCGCCGAGGTACCCGGCGATGGTGCGGGCCTTCGCCGGAGACTCGACGATCACTAGCGGCTTGGGCACGTGCGGAATCCTCGTAGTTGGGTGTGCGGAGAGGCCAACCGGGGGAGTCGACCTCACCGTGGTGCCACGAACCAGGCACCCGTGTCAAACATTCCCCTGGTGCATTCCCCTTGTTCCGGGGGTGAATCCCTCTTCCGGTGCGGCCTTGTCTATCGTGTCCAGCCATGCACCTGGCGGCGCTGAGCCTCGATCCCCAGGACCTGCTGAACTCCTTCGGCCCCTGGGCCACGATCGGGCTGTTCCTCATCATCTTCGCGGAGACCGGGCTGCTCATCGGGTTTTTCCTCCCCGGCGACTCCCTCCTCTTCACCGCCGGCCTGCTCGCGTCGAAGGGGAATCTGAACATCGCGGTGATTCTCGTCGGCTGCTTCCTTGCCGCCGCCATCGGCGACCAGGTCGGCTACACGATCGGACAGCGAGCCGGCCCGGCGCTGTTCCGCCGTCCAGATTCCCGAATCTTTAAACAGAAATACGTCGATCGCACCAAGGAGTTCTTCGACAAGCACGGCCCGAAGACGGTCCTCCTGGCGCGGTTCGTGCCCATCGTGCGGACTTTCGCTCCCGTGCTCGCCGGGGTCGGCGAGATGAGCCGCCGGACGTTCACCACGTACAACGTCGTCGGCGCGTTCGTGTGGGGCATGGGTGTGACGCTGGCCGGCTATCTGCTCAGCGAGGTGATCGGCTCGAGCATCGACCGGTACCTGTTGCCCATCATCGCCGTCATCATCGTGCTGTCGCTCCTCCCTCCGGTGATCGAGGCCCTGCGGCAGCGTCGTCACTCCCGAGCCGCCGCGGCATCGGCCGCCGAGGCCGACGCCGAGGCCGCCGACGCCCACCAGGCCGTCCGCGAGGACTGACGGGAGCGGCCCCCTGGGCCGTAGGGACGAACACGCTTGGCGCAGGGATACCGCCAAGTCGGCGTGAGGGTGGGAGCAGCGCCCGTTAGGAATGCGTCAGGACGGGTTCCCTGCCGGCCCGTCCGGCGTTATCAAGGAGTATGAGGAGAGCGCGGCTGCCCGAAGGTCCCGACGACCGGCTGGTGACCGCCGGTCTCGGGGTGGCGGCACTCGGGCCCATCCTCGTCGCGAGCCTGCTCGTGCTCGTGCGGGACCACCTCGCAAGCGCCAACTCCGCGCTCGTGTTCGTCATCGTGGTCGTCCTCGCCGCCGCAATTGGTGGCCGGTGGGCGGGCTTCACCGCCGCGATCGTCTCGGCGATCTCCTTCGACTTCTTTCTCACACGTCCGTACGGCTCGCTGAAGATCGACGACACCGATGACATCGTGACCACGGTGTTGCTGCTCGCCGTCGGGATGATCGTCGGCGAGATCGTGGTGTGGGCGCACCGGGGCCACCGGCAGTCGCGGCGCGGACGGGACGAGATCGCCCGCCTGCACCGCGTGGCGGAGCAGGTCGCGTCGGGCGCGCGTGCCGACGAAGTGCTTGCGTCGGTTCGCACCGAGCTCACGCTCCTGTTGTCGTTACGCGACTGCCAGTTCGAACAGCCTCCGTTCGGTGTCCCACTGCCACGGCTCGAGCGCAACGGGTCGATCGATACTCCTCGCAAACGGTTCGTGCGGGGCGAGTTCGCGTTGCCCGCCGAGGGTGCCGAGATCCCGGTCCTCGGCCGAGGACGGCAGCTGGGCCGGCTCGTGCTCGTGCCCGAGCCCGGCATCGGGGTGTCGATCGAGGAGAGGGTCGTCGCGATTGCATTGTCCGACCAACTCGGCGCGGCGTTGGCGGCCGAGCTCGAAGGCCCGCAGACGAACGGCAAGCACGAGCACGACCCGTTCCTGAGCTGATCCCGCGTGGCGCGGTCGCTACGCGTGGACCTCGTAGACGGGGTTCATGATCGCCAAGCGGCGATGGTGCTCCACGACCATGCCTTCGACGGTCATCTTCGTCCCGATCTCGATGCCGGCGATCGTGCGCCGGCCGAGGAACAGCACCGAGATTCCGCCCGTGTGGTCCATGAGCGTGCACTCGAGGGTCGAGGTTCCCGAGACGGGCTGGACCCGGAGGGCGCTGACCGTACCCGTGACCTGCACGCGTTGGCGCCACTGCACGTCCGCGATGTCGACACGCGACGTCCCGAGGGTGGCGGTGACTCCGGCGCCGTCGCCGTTCCCGCCGCCGCGTGTTGCAGCAGGCGCCGGCGTGCGCGGTGCAGCCGCGCCGGCTCCATCCGTGTGGAATTCGTTCAGCGTCGGTCCGACGCCCCCTTCGCCCTCTCCGAGGTGGAACGGCACCGTCGTGACGGTGACGTGCTGGAGCCGCGAGATGTCGCGAGCCAGCGCCTCGGCCGTCTGGTCATGGAGGATGCGGCGCCAGAACCGGCCGTAGCGGCGATCAGGCAGTACGACGCACACCTCGGTCTGGCCGTCGGCGAGGGCGTGGGCGACGGCCGTCATCGCGCTCCGCGTCAGACGACGATCCGGACAGTCGACGATCTCGAGGCCAATGTTCGCCAACCCGTGCTGACGCCACGACTCGGCGAGCTCGTCGGCGCGCTGGTGATCCACGACGAAGTGCACCGCCCGGAGCTCGTCCGGGTTGAGGGAACGCCCGAATTGCAGTGCCCGGGCCGCAGCCAGATCGAGACGGTCGATGAACACGAGGACCGCGAGTCGGCTCATCACGGGTGCTTGCACGGCGGCGGGGACGTCGACCTCGAGCTGGCGGTCCTCACGCCCGTACTGACGTGCGAGCCGAACCAGGAACACCACCATGACGGGCACCAGCACGACGATGAGCCACGCGCCGTGGGTGAACTTCGTGACGGCGATGACCACGTCGACCACCAGTGACAACACCGCGCCCGTGCCGTTCACGAAGAGCCCGAACTTCCAGCCGGGCTCCTTCTTGGTGATGTGGTGCTTGGCCATGCCCGCCTGCGAGAGGGTGAACGACGTGAACACACCGATCGCATAGAGCGGGATCAGGCGGTCGACCTTCGCGCCGGTGAGCACCAGCAGAACGATCGCGGCCACCGACAAGAAGATGATGCCGTTCGAGAAGACGAGCCGGTGTCCCCGCTTGGTGAGCTGGCGGGGCATGAAGTTGTCACCGGCATGGAACGACGCCAGACGAGGAAAGTCGGCGAAGCTCGTGTTCGCGGCCAGCACGAGGATGAGCATCGTGCCGGCTTGCAGAGAGAAGTAGAGCACGCGGCCGAAGGGACTTCCCCCGTAGACGAGATCCGCGATCTGCGAGATCACCGTCGGGGTCCCTTCGGCGAACGGTGCGACGTGCATGTGCGACGCGAGCACTGAGAGCCCGAGGAACATCGCGCCGAGAAGCGATCCCATGATCACGAGGGTCGTGCGGGCGTTCTTCCATTCGGGCTTCTTGAAGGCAGGCACGCCGTTCGAGATCGCCTCGACGCCCGTGACTGCGGCGCCCCCGGAGGCGAACGCGTGCATCACGACGAACAGCGTTGCCCCAAGGAGTAGGCCGTTGCCTTGTTGGCCGAAGTTGAGCATGCCCGGTGCTCCGCGCGAAGCCTCGGGAAGCCCTCCGTTCATCAGCTGGAACAGCCCCCAGCCGAGGAGCAGGACCATGTTCAGGATGAAGAAGTAGGTCGGCACAGAGAAGATGCGGCCCGACTCACGCACGCCGCGCAGGTTGCCGAAGGCGACGAGGACGACCAACGCGATGGAGATCGGTACGACGTACGGGGTCAGCATTGGGAACGCGGACGCAACCGCCGCGGTGCCCGCGGCGACCGAGACCGAGACGGTGAGGACGTAGTCGGTGAGGAGTGCCACGCCGGCGACCTGAGCCGGCAGCAGGCCGAAGTTGTCCCTCGTCACCATGTAGGCGCCGCCGGCGGTCGGGTACGCCTTGATCGTCTGGCGGTACGAGAGGATCAGGAAGCCCAGCACCACCAACATTGCGACGGTGATCGGAACCACGAGCGCGAAGGCGGCGATGCCGACCGCGGGGACCAGGACGCGGAGGATCTCCTCGGTCGCGTACGCGGACGACGACAGGTTGTCGGACGCAAAGACGGCGAGCGCGGTCGGCTTGCCCAGGCGCTCGTGCTCGAGCTCCTCGGTGTGCAGTGGCGGCCCGAGCAGCTTCCGCTTCACGCGGTAGCCCACAGGGTCGCGGGGCAGCTCGGTAGGAGGCTCGAGCGGCAGCGGCCGCGGCTCGGCCTTCTCGGTCAGCACAGCCAGGGCCTCCCAATCCAGTGACCGCGCTGCGGAGGTCGCACGGCCGCACCATGGTCACTCAGCCGACCTTCGAAAACGCGTTAAGGACGCGTCAAGACCCCGGCGCCGCGCATCAGGATCCCGTCAGGTCAGGCGACGGGCGTCAGCCGTCGAAGCGGTAGCCCATGCCGGGCTCGGTGACGAAGTAGCGGGGGTGGCCGGGCTCGGGCTCGAGTTTGCGGCGCACCTGGGCCATGAACACGCGCAGGTAGTTCGTCTCGTCGTGGTACTGCGGTCCCCACACCTCCTGCAGCAGTTGGCGCTGGGCAACGAGACGGCCGCGGTTGCGGACGAGCACTTCGACGAGGTGCCACTCTGTCGGCGTCAGGCGCACCTCGTCGCCGTCGCGCCGCACCTTCTTGGCCGCCAGGTCGATCGTGAAGTCGGCGGTCTCGACGAGTGCTTCCTCCTCGGCGGGAACGGTACGGCGCAGGGCGGCGCGTAGCCGGGCGAGGAGCTCGTCCATGCCGAACGGCTTCGTGACGTAGTCGTCGGCGCCGGCGTCGAGCGCGGCAACCTTGTCACCTTCGGCGTCACGGACCGAGAGCACGACGATCGGTACCTGTGACCATCCGCGGATTCCCCTGATCACGTCGACGCCGTCGATGCCGGGCAAACCGAGGTCGAGCACGACGACATCGGGGTGGTGACGCGCCGCGACGTCGAGGGCGCGCTCGCCGTCTGGTGCGAGGTCGACGTCGTATCCGCGGGCCCGCAGGTTGATGCCGAGTGCGCGCAGGATCTGCGGTTCGTCGTCGACGACGAGCACGCGGCTCATGCGGAGGCTTCGAGGCTGACGACGACCGTGAGGCCGCCACCTGGGGTGTCTTCCACCGTGATCTCACCGCCCATCGCGTCGACGAACCCGCGCGCGACGGCCAGGCCGAGCCCGGTGCCTCCGTCGTTCGACTGATCGCCCAGTCGTTGGAACGGCTGGAACATGCGGTCACGTTGATCCGGCGGAATGCCCGGGCCCTGGTCCACCACGCGGAGGTCCACCCGATCGGCAACTGAGAAGGCATCGACCCGTACCGGGCGGTCGGGCGGGGACGAGTTGAGCGCGTTGTCGACGATGTTGGCGATCACACGCTCGAGAAGCGCGGGGTCGGCGTGAACACGCGGCATCGTCTCGTCCACGCTGACGCGGATTGTCTGCGCCCGTTCGCCGAGTCCCTTGATCGCCGCCGGCACGACCTCCTCGAGACCGACGTCGCGCATCACGAGCTGGAGCGCGCCACTTTGGAGGCGGCTCATGTCGAGCAGGTTGCCGACGAGCGCGTTGAGCCGATCGGCCTCTTCGTCGATCGTGGCGAGGAGCTCGCTCGTCGCCTGTGGCGTCCAGTCGACGTCGCGCTGCAGCAGGCTCGTGGCCGCCGCCTTGATCGACGACAGCGGCGTCCGCAGATCATGCGACACGGCGGCGAGGAGGGCAGCGCGTAGGTCGTTCGCCTCCGCCAACCCAGCCGCCACCGCCGCTTCGGCCCGCAGCTGCCGGCGCTCGAGCGCAAGCGCCAGCTGCCCGGTGAAGCCCTGCAAGAGCGAGAGGTCGTCGGCGGCGAGCCCGGGTCCGACGACGACGAGCTGCATCTCGCTGTCGATCGGGATGCTGAGGTCACCCTCCTCGGGACTCTCGGGCACCGGTGCACCGGCCGACGTCTCGACGATCCAGCCATCACCGCTCTGCTGGAGGACTGCCATCGCGCTGAGGCCGAACGTCGTGCGCAATGTGCTGATGAGAAGCGGGAGCGGGTCCTCCTCGGTCATGAGCTGGCCGCCCAGGCGGGCGAGCGTCTCCGCTTCGGCACGGGCGCGCGCCGCCTCGGCGGAACGCCGCGCCGCGACATGCACGAATCCGCTGACCACCCCGGCGACGAGGAGAAACACGATCAGCGCGATGAGGTCCTTCCCCTCGTGGATGGCGAATTCGTGCAGAGGCGGGATGAAGTAGAAGTTGGCCAGTAGGAACGCCGCCACGCTGGCGGCCAGCGCGGGCAACACCCCGCCGATCGCCGCGACTGCGACCACCGCCAGGAGGTACAGCAGCAAGGTCCCCGGCAGCTCGAGGCTGTCCCGCATGCCGGCCATGACGATCGTGAGCACGGGGAGCAGAATGGCGCCCACAATCGCGCCGGCGACCTGACGCCGGATGGGAAGCACACGGCGGCCCCCCCGGGGGCGGCTAAAAGGGGCCTCGGGCTCAGGTTCCTCGCTCGAGATCACGTGCACGTCGATCGGCCCCGAGTCGCGAATCACGCGATTGATCACCGAGCCCCGGGTGAGCTCGACCCAACGCGACCGGCGGCTCGCCCCGAGGACGAGCTGGGTCGCGTTCTCCGCTCGCGCGAACTCGATCAGCGCCTTGCCCGGGTCGTCACCGACGATCTCGTGGTACGTGCCGCCCAGCTCGATCAGCAGCGCCCGATGCGTGTCGAGGAGCTGCTTCGGCGGCCCGGCGAGCCCGTCCGTGGAACCCACGTGCACGCCGAACAGTTCGGCGTGGGTGCGCATCGCCATCCGCGCCGCCCGCCGGATGAGCGCGTCACCGCCGGGTGCACCGGTGATCGCCACCACCACTCGCTCGCGCGTCTCCCACGGGCCGCGGATCCCGTGGTCGTCCATATAGTCCTGCAGAGATTCGTCGACCTTGTCGGCAACCCAAAGCAGCGCGAGCTCTCGAAGGGCAGCGAGGTTGCCAGGCCGGAAATAGTTCGCGAGAGACGCGTCGATACGGTCGGGCGCGTAAATGTTGCCGTGCGCCATGCGACGGCGGAGCGCCTCCGGGGTCATGTCGACCAGTTCGACCTGCTCGGCCGCCCGGACGATGGCGTCCGGAATGGTCTCGTGCTGCTTGACGCCGGTAATCCGCTCGACGACGTCGTTGACCGACTCGAGGTGTTGCATGTTGAGCGTCGACACGACATCGATGCCGGCGTCGAGGACCTCGTTGACGTCCTGCCAGCGCTTCTCGTTCCGCGAGCCCGGGACGTTGGTGTGCGCGATCTCGTCGATCAGCGCAACTTCCGGCTTCCGGGCGATGATGGCGTCGACGTCCATCTCCTCGAACTCTCGGTCTCGGTACGAGACCTTCTTCCGGGGCACGACCTCGAGGTCCCGGATCTGCGCCGCCGTGTTGGCGCGTCCGTGCGTCTCGACGAACCCGATGACGACGTCCTTGTCACGGTGCAGGCCGCGCCAGCCTTCGTTGAGCATGGCAAAGGTCTTGCCGACGCCCGGCGCCGCGCCGAGGTATACGCGCAACTTCCCGCGAGCCATTGCTCCAGCCTACGACCGAGTCGGATTCATCGGCTCAGTCGATCGGCTCGAAGCGGTAGCCGAGACCGGCTTCAGTGGAGAGGTACCGGGGCCGGGACGGCTCGGGTTCGAGCTTGCGCCGAAGTCGCGCGACGTACTCCCGGAGATTGCCGGTCTCGTCGTGATACTCAGGGCCCCAGACCTCGTGCAGCAGCTGGTGCTGCGACACGAGCTTCCCGCGATTGCGTGCGAGCACCTCGAGGAGTTGCCATTCGGTGGGCGTCAACTTGACCTCTTCACCGTCGCGGATAACGCGCTTCGCCGCGAGGTCGATCGTGAAGTTGCGGGTCTCGATGACCGGCTGCTCTTCGTCGGCGGGAGCGACGCGCCGGAGCGCGGCGCCCAGGCGAGCAAGGAGCTCATCCATGCCGAACGGCTTGGTGACGTAGTCGTCGGCACCTGCGTTGAGCGCCGCGACCTTGTCGGCCTCGGTGTCGCGAACCGACAAGACGATGATGGGGACACGGCTCCAGCCCCGGATTCCTTCGATGACCTCGATGCCGCTGATCCCGGGAAGGCCGAGGTCGACGATGACCACGTCGGGCCGGCGACGGGCCGCGAGCTCGAGGGCGCGTTCACCGGTCTCGGCCAGGTCGATCTCGAAGCCGTGGGCCTGCAGGTTGATGCCCACCGTGCGCCGGATCTGGGTCTCGTCATCGACGACGAGCACGCGACCGTTCATGGTCTCGGTCCAAGGTGCGAGCGGCTGCCCTAGCGGGTCAGGATCTGAGGTTGTCGAGGGCAAGGTTGAGCTCGAGCACGTTCACGGTCTTCTCGCCCAGCACGCCGAGGTCGCGCCCGGACGTGTGGTCGTCGACGAGAGTGCGCACCCGAGCGACGGGAACGCCGCGGTCGCGCGCGACGCGCCTCGCCTGGAGCCGGGCGTTGGCAACCGAGATGTCGGGGTCCAGGCCCGAGGCCGATGCCGTCACCGCGTCGACGGGCACCCTCACCTTTGAGGACAGGCCGTTCAGGTCTCGGTAGGCGAGCACGCGCTGGGGGACCGTATTCGCGTCGCAGACAAATGAACCGTCGTCGTTCCTCTTGTACTTCGTGTCAGCCGTCGGGCTCACGACTGCCTTGCCGTCCTTGTCGTCGGGAACGCAATAGGGATCGTCAGGACTCGCGAACGGATTGGTCTTGGAGGGGTTGCCCTTGAGGTCGACGGAATTGAAGCCCGGGATAAAGCCGACGAGGAGCGGGTTCGACGGCCCGAGGTTCGAGCCGCTACTGAGCGTGGGGTCGTAGCCGGCCGTGGTGCTGGCATCTACACCCGCCGCGGCGGACGGTCGGGACTGGAAGTACTTCGGAATCGCGTTGCCGTCCTTGTCGACGAAGGCCTGTCCGATCAGGCTCGAGCCGATCTTCCTGCCATTGCGTTCGACGATGGACCCGTCGGCCTTGTCCTTGAACGCGAGCTGGGCGACGCCGGTGACGACGAGCGAGTAGACGCCGCCGAGCAGCACCGTGAACAACACCATGGACAGGATCGAGGGAATGAGTTGTCGTCGCATCTACGAGACCCCTAGCGCCGAGATGAGGATGTCGATGAGCTTGATGCCGATGAAGGGCGCGACCAC
>JALZAA010000346.1 GCA_030948625.1 Actinomycetota bacterium | reverse complement strand
GGACGGACGCCGTCCCGGGCGACCGGCTCGCGGCAGCCGAGCTCGCCGAACGCGCACGCGCCGCCGTCAACGCCCTGCTCCGAGCCGCGCGCGCCCGCTGACCTGCCTGAACGCGGCCTGAAGCTTGCCTGACTAGACCGCTGTGCATGCGTGTCCATGCCCCGGCGCGCGGGTAAATTGGCTTGCGGACGCGAACGTTCGTTCGCGATCGCAAGCGACCGGGTAGGCGACCGGCGTGGAGGCTCCATGGCCGAGGTGACGGCGGAGGACGGCGTCAAGGTCGCCTACGACGTCTGGGGCCGTCGCGACGGGCCGGCCGTTCTCCTCATCCAGGGCCTGGGCATGGACGCGCACGGCTGGGCCCTCCAGCGCATGGCGTTCGGCCGGCGCTACCGGTGCTTCGCTCCTGACAACCGCGGCGTCGGGCGGACGGGCGCCGTGGCCGGCCCGTACTCGCTCGCGCAGATGGCCCGCGACGCGGTGGCGATCCTCGATGCCGAGGGGGTGTCCCGGGCGCACGTCGTCGGGGCGTCGATGGGCGGCGTGATCGCCCAGATCATCGGCGTGATGCACCCGGAGCGCACGCGATCGCTCGTGCTCGCGTGCACGGCATGCCGGCACCACCAGTGGCGGCGCGAGCTGCTGCAGGAGTGGGCCGATGCGGTGCGTGAACGCGGGAGCACCGCCGCGCTCGGCGACGACGGGCTCCGCTGGCTCATCGGCCCGCGGCTCCGAAAGCGGTTCGGCATCTGGCTCAACATCCTCGCCCGCATCCTCCTGCACGCCGACGCCGAAGGATTCGCCGAGCAAGTGCACGCGATCCTCGACGCGCCCGACGAGCTGCGCTTCGAGCTGCAACACGTGCGCGTCCCCGCGCTCGTGATCACCGGCTCGCAGGACGCGCTCACCCCGATCGGCGACGCCGAAGAGCTGGCGGAGCGGATCCCGCTCGCCCAGCTCGTCGAGCTGCGCGGCGCGGCCCACGGCCTCATGGTCGAGGCGCCGCTCGTCTTCAACGACGCCGTGCTCGACTTCCTCGACCGCGTCAGCGGGCTCGATGCAGGCGTTGTGGGCGAGGCGGCAGCGAGCGCCTAGAGACGCTCATGATGCGTGCGCTGGGAGCCAAATAGTCCCCCTATGCACGCATCGACAGTCGGGCTAGTTGTCGCGGTCGACGAGGCCCTGCACGAGCCGCGTGAGCGCGGCCTGCACGTCGGGCGCCAGACCCTCGGCGCCGTCGAGCGCGTCGCCGGCCTTCACCGCGTGGTCGCGGGCCTTGCCGAGCGCGGTGTCGATCGCGCCGTCGCTCGCCGCGAGGCGGCGCGCCTCGGCGAGCTGGTCCGGATCGAGCGGGTGACCGAGGCGGTCGCGGAGCTCGGGCCGCACCGCGATCGCGTGGATCACCGGCAGCGTGTACACGCCCTCGACGAGATCCTTCCCCGCCGGCTTCCCGAGCGACGCGTCGGTCCCGGTGATGTCGAGCACGTCGTCGACGATCTGGAAGCACATCCCGACGTGGAAGCCGTAGCGGGTCAGCGCGTCCAGCGTGGGCTCGGAGACGCCCGACACCATGCCGCCGACCCGGCACGACGTGCCGAACAGCGAGGCCGTCTTGCCCTCGATGGCCGAGCAGTAGCCCTCCTCGCTGCGGTCGACGTCGAAGAGGTGCTGGAGCTCGAGCACCTGCCCGCGGCAGAGCTCGGCGATGGTGGACGCGAGGACCTCTGCGACCTCGCCGCCCAGACGCGCCGCCAGAGCCGACCCCCGGGCCAGCAGGAAGTCGCCGGCCAGGATGGCGACGATGTTGCTCCACCGTGCGTTGACGCTCGGAACCCCCCGACGGGTCTCGGCTTCGTCGATCACGTCGTCGTGGTAAAGGGAGCCCTGGTGGACGAGCTCGATCGCCACCGCCCCCGTGACCGCGTCCGCCGACACCGGGCCTGCCCTGTCGGCGACGGCGTACGCGGCACAGAGCGTGAGCGTCGGACGGATGCGCTTCCCGCCCGCTCCGATCAGGTGCGACGCGACCTCGGCGAGGAACCGGTCGGGCGTGCTGACCGCCTCGTTGAGCGACTGCTCGACCCGGGCCAGGTCGTCGGCCAGCGACGGCAGCCCCAGCGTCCGGACCGGGTCCATACGCCCCGAACGTTACGGGGGTGCGGGAACAAACTCCAAGCGGGAGTTGTCTATTGGTGTTCACCAAGAACGAGGGATTCAGCGCTCCGGGGGCCGGCGATCTGGCCGGGAAATCGTGGGCCTGCCCGGTACACTGAAGAAAGAGTCAGCGTCCGGGGTCGTTCTCAGTACCGAATGGGGTACATGGGGATGCGGACGCTGAGCTGTTTCCGAGAGGCGGTTGCGTAGTGTTCGAACGCTTTACCGATCGAGCCCGCCGGGTCGTCGTGCTTGCCCAAGAGGAAGCGCGCCTGCTCAACCACAACTACATCGGCACCGAGCACATCCTGCTCGGCCTGATCCACGAGGGTGAGGGCGTCGCCGCCAAGGCGCTCGAGTCACTCGGGATCTCACTGGAAGCCGTGCGGGCCCAGGTCGAAGAGATCATCGGCCACGGCGGGTCTGCCCCGTCGGGCCACATCCCCTTCACGCCCCGGGCCAAGAAGGTCCTGGAGCTGAGCCTGCGCGAGGCGCTGCAGCTCGGCCACAACTACATCGGCACCGAGCACATCCTCCTCGGCCTGATCCGTGAGGGTGAAGGCGTCGCGGCCCAGGTCCTCGTGAAGCTGGGCGCCGACCTCTCGCGAGTGCGCCAGCAGGTCATCCAGCTGCTGTCCGGCTACGCCGGCGGCAAGGAGGGTGCCACTCAGGGCGCCGGCCCCGGCGAGGCGCAGCCCAGCGGCTCGCTCGTGCTCGACCAGTTCGGCCGCAACCTCACCCAGCTCGCGCGCGACAAGAAGCTCGACCCTGTGATCGGGCGCGCGAAGGAGATCGAGCGAGTGATGCAGGTGCTGTCGCGGCGCACCAAGAACAACCCGGTGCTGATCGGCGAGCCCGGTGTCGGCAAGACCGCCATCGTCGAGGGTCTCGCCTCCGACATCGTCGACGACGACGTGCCCGAGACGCTCGTGGGCAAGCAGCTGTACACGCTCGACCTCGGCGCGCTCGTCGCCGGATCCCGCTACCGCGGTGACTTCGAGGAGCGCCTCAAGAAGGTGCTGAAGGAGATCCGCACGCGCGGCGACATCATCCTGTTCATCGACGAGCTGCACACGCTCGTCGGCGCCGGCGCGGCCGAGGGCGCGATCGACGCCGCCAGCATCCTGAAGCCGATGCTCGCCCGCGGCGAGCTCCAGACGATCGGTGCGACGACGCTCGACGAGTACCGCAAGCACCTCGAGAAGGACGCCGCGCTCGAGCGCCGGTTCCAGCCGATCAAGGTCGAGGAGCCGACGGTCGCGCACACCATCGAGATCCTCAAGGGCCTGCGGGACCGTTACGAGAGTCACCACCGTGTCACGATCAGCGACCAGGCGGTCGTGGCGGCGGCGAACCTCGCCGATCGCTACATCTCCGACCGCTACCTGCCCGACAAGGCCATTGACCTCATCGACGAGGCGGGCTCGCGCCTGCGCATCCACCGGATGTCGGCACCGGCCGACTACCGCGAGTTCGAGGACGAGATCGCCAAGGTCCGCAAGGACAAGGAAGGCGCGATCGAGGGCCAGCAGTTCGAGACGGCCGCGAGCCTGCGCGACCGCGAGAAGGAGCTGCTCGAGCAGCGGTCGACCAAGGAGACCGAGTGGCGCGCCGAGGGCGTCGACCTCTTCAACGAAGTCACCGAAGAGTCGATCGCCGAGGTCCTCGCGCTGTGGACGGGCATTCCCGTCTACAAGCTCACCGAGGAGGAGACGGCCAAGCTGCTCCGCATGGAGGACGAGCTGCACAAGCGGGTCGTCGGCCAGAACGACGCGATCAAGGCCGTGTCACAGTCGATCCGCCGCACGCGCGCGGGCCTCAAGGACCCGAAGCGTCCGTCGGGATCGTTCATCTTCCTGGGCCCGTCGGGTGTCGGGAAGACCGAGACGGCCAAGACGCTCGCCGAGTTCCTCTTCGGTGACGAGAGCGCGCTGATCCAGCTCGACATGAGCGAGTACATGGAGAAGCACACCGTGTCGCGGCTCGTCGGCTCGCCCCCGGGCTACGTCGGCTACGACGAAGGCGGCCAGCTCACCGAAGCGGTGCGACGCAAGCCGTTCTCGGTCGTGCTGTTCGACGAGATCGAGAAGGCCCACTCCGACGTGTTCAACACGCTGCTGCAGATCCTCGAGGACGGGCGGCTGACGGACGCGCAGGGCCGCACGGTCGACTTCAAGAACACCGTGATCATCATGACCTCGAACCTCGGTACCGCCGACCTGCGCAAGGCCGCGATCGGCTTCGGCCCGACGACCGAGGCGGTCACCTACGAGAAGATGAAGGAACGCGTGATGGAGGAGCTCAAGCGGAGCTTCCGTCCCGAGTTCCTGAACCGCATCGACGAGGTGATCGTCTTCAACGAGCTGAGTCAGCCCGAGGTCACCGAGATCGTCGACCTGATGATCAAGCGGGTGCAGGATCAGCTCGAGGGTCAGGGCCTGGGCCTGGAGCTCACGCCCGAGGCGAAGCTGGTGCTCGCCAAGAAGGGCTACGACCCGCAGCTGGGCGCGCGGCCACTGCGTCGTGCCATCCAGCGGCACGTCGAGGACCCGCTGTCGGAGAAGATCCTGTGGAAGG
>JALZAA010000344.1 GCA_030948625.1 Actinomycetota bacterium | reverse complement strand
CACGGCCCGCACCACGGGGCCCACAGGTCGATCAGCACCGGGATCGAGGCTTGCTCCACCACCTCGGCGAAGTTGTCGTCGCCGGCTTCGGTGAGCCAGGGCAACGGCCGGTGGCAATTCGCGCATCGCGGCGTGCCGGAGGCGGCGGCCGGGACACGGTTCTTGCGCCCGCAGTTCTCGCACTGGATCACGTTCATCGGCGACTCCACGGTGCCCACCGGTGCTCCGAGGCGACGCGCTGGTTCAACCGGGCCGGGGCAGGGAGATTCCCATTCGTCATCGGGGTCCGTTGCAACGCGCTGATCACCAGCCGGAGCCCCATCGTCGCGTCGTAGTCGTCGTGCCGCCGGTGCAACCGGGCGACGAAGTGGTCGCGCAGCGCCTCGAGGCACGCGCGGTCCCCGGCCAGCTGCTGGAGCCGCCGAACGGCGTGCTCGCGATCGGCGTCGCGGGCGAGGCGAACCGCAGCGTCCGCGACGTCGGACAGCGTCGCCATCTCATCTTCCGGCGGGCCGGGCGGGAGCGCGTGGTGACGGCACCCACCGGCGCTGCGATTCTCCGTCGCGTGACGGAGCCGGAGCCGGGATGTACTCGACCGAAGGCCGGCGCCCGCGAGGCTGCGGGTAGAGACCCATGAGCGACCGGACCTCGTCGGGCAAGTCCGTCGACACCGGGAGGCCGAGCTTCTGGGCACGCTCGACGTCGATCGGGAAGTCGTGGGTCCACCGGCCCTCGGACAGGGCCCGCGCGATCTCCCGCGCGTCGTCGGGCGTCATGTGGCGGTCCAGCAGCTTCTCGACGAACTCCTCGACCTGGCGCCGAGCCTTCCTCCCCACATCGGCAAGGATGAGCGTGCGGTCGTCGAGCTCGTTCACGTCCTTCCGGCCCACCGCCTCGAGGACCGAGGCGACGGGGTATTCGCCGAGCTGTGGGTCGACGGGCCCGAGCACTGCCGACGGCGACATCACGATGCGATCGGACGCGAGCGCGATGAGCGTGCCGCCGCTCATCGCGTAGTGGGGCACATAGACGGTCACCTCCGCCGGGTGCGCCGCCAGAGCCGCCGCGATCTGCTCGGCGGCGAGCACGAGGCCGCCCGGTGTGTGCAGGACGAGATCGATGGGCTTGTCGTCGCCGGTCGATTCGACCACCCGGATGAGCGCCTCGGAGTCGTCGATGTCGATGAACCCGCCGAATGGGATCCCGAGGAAGGCGAAACCCTCACGACGATGGATGAGCGTGACGGCCCTCGAGCCGTTGCGCTTCTCCAACGCGTGAAGCGCGCGCGCCCGCTGCATGGCGAGATACCGCTGCGAGAGCATCGGCTGCAGGCTCGACAGGATGAAGAAGAGCCACAACAGGTCCAACGGGGTCATGCCACCGCCTCCGCGGGCGGGTTCTCGTACTCCACGGTGAACTCGCCGTCGCGCACGTCGACCGTGATGGTTGCGCCGTCCTGGATGTCGCCGCCGAGCAACGCCCTCGCGATCCGGGTCTCGACCTCGTGCGCGATGAACCGGCGCAACGGCCGCGCCCCGAAGACGGGGTCGAACCCCTGCTCGGCGATGAAGCGCCGCGCTGACGCCGTGACCTCGAGGCTGATCCGGCGGTCGGCGAGACGGGACCGCAGGTCGTCGAGCATCAGCTCGACGATGCGGTCGATCTCCGATTCGGTGAGCGGCTTGAACAGCACGATGTCGTCGACGCGGTTGAGGAACTCAGGACGGAAGTGCCGTCGCAGCTCCCCCATCACGCGGTCGCGCGCGTCGGGCTTGATCTCGCCGTCGGGTGTCACGCCCTCCATGAGGTAATCCGACCCGATGTTGGAGGTCATGATGATCACCGAGTTCCGGAAGTCGACCGTGCGTCCTTGCGCGTCGGTCAGCCGGCCGTCGTCGAGGATCTGCAGCAACGCGTTGAACACATCGGGGTGCGCCTTCTCGATCTCGTCGAAGAGCACGACCGAATACGGCTTGCGCCGGACCGCCTCGGTGAGCTGGCCGCCCTCCTCGTAGCCCACGTATCCCGGAGGAGCACCCACGAGCCGGCTGACGGTGTGCCGCTCCTGGTACTCACTCATATCGAGCCGGATCATGTTCTCCTCGGTGTCGAACAGCGCGGCCGCAAGTGTCCGCGCGAGCTCGGTCTTGCCGACGCCCGTCGGCCCCAAGAAGATGAACGAGCCGATCGGCCGGCGCGGGTCCTTGATCCCGGAGCGGGCCCGGAGGATGGCGTCGGCGACCAGCCGCACGGCTTCGTTCTGGCCAACCACCCGCTCGTGCAGGATCTCGTCGAGGCGCATCAGCTTCTCGCGCTCGCCCTCGAGAAGCCGCGAGACGGGGATGCCGGTCCAGCGCGACACGATGTCGGCGATCTCCTCCTCGGTGACGACCTCCTTCAGGAGCGGCCGATCGCCCTGCTTGGCCGCCAGCTGCTCCTCCTCCATCTCGAGCCGGCGCTCGAGCTCGGGGAGCGTGGAGTGTCGTAGCTCGGCGGCCCGGTTGAGGTCGTAGCTCCGCTCGGCCTGCTCCGCCTCCTGCCGGACGTGCTCGAGCTCCTCGC
>JALZAA010000193.1 GCA_030948625.1 Actinomycetota bacterium | reverse complement strand
CGTGGGAGCGGCTCCTCGCCGACTCGAGCCGCGCAGTGCGGCGCAGCACTGTCGACGCCGTCGCCGGCGCGGGGCGGGAGGAGCTGCGTGGCTTGCTCGAGGCGGCGCTGGAGGACGACGACGCGTGGACACGTTGGAAGGCGCTCCGAGGCATCGCCGACATCGGCGCGGGCTCGAGTCGCGTCACCGTCGAAGCCCGCGCCGCCGACCCTGATTTCCGTGTGCGTCTCGAAGCAGCACGGCTCCTGGCCGCCGCCGATCGCGCCGGCTGACTGTCACGGCCGCGCCCGCCGGCCGCGTCGTCTGCGCCGCCGCACCGGTATCGGTGTCTTCGCCCGACCCTCCTCCAGGACGTGCGCGGGTACCGACGTCACGACGGTCGCCTCCCGGAGGATCAGGCGGGTCCGGAGCCAGAGGGCACTCTGGTTGTGGAGCAGGTGTTGCCACCACCGGTGGACCACGAGCTCGGGAATGACGACCGTGACCACGTCGGATTTCCAGCGGGCGTCGAGCCGTTCCAGGTAGTCGAGAACGGGCGTGGTCAGCTCCCGGTAGGGCGAATCGACGATGTCGAGCGGCACGTCGATCCCGTATTGCGCCCAGCGCTCACGTTGCCGATCGGCCTGCTCGGGGTCGTAGGCCACGAAGACGGCATGGAGATAATCGGGATGCAGCGACTTCGCATACGCGATCGCTTGCAGTACCCCGAGGTGGATCCTGGGCCCGACGAGCACGACGACCGTGTGTCGAAACGGCGGGATCTCCACGCCGGGCTCCACCGCCAGCGCGCGCTCGACCGTGTCGTGTGGCGGCGGATCCCCTTGAAGAGCAGGACGAGCGCGGGGATGACCAGCGCCGGGATCCACGCGCCCTCGGTGAACTTCGAGATCAGGACGACCAAGAGGACCACCGCGGTCGCGAGCGCGCCCAAGCCGTTGATCGCGACACCGCGTCGCCAAGCGCTCTCTCGGAGGCGCAGGTGGTGCACGACCATCCCGGCTTGGGACAGCGTGAACGCGGTGAACAGCCCGACGGCGAACAGCGGGACCAGTGAACTGACGCTGCCGCCAAAGCCGACGATCAGCGCGCCGGCGAGGATGGCCAAGATGACGATGCCGTTCGACAGTACGAGCCGGTCGCCGCGGTTCGTCAGCTGACGAGGCATGAACCCGTCCGCGGCGACAATGGCCGACAAGCGCGGGAAGTCTGCGAAGGCCGTGTTGGCGGCCAGAGTAAGGATCGCGGCCGTCGACGCCTGAAGGACGGCATACAGAGGACTGCTTCCGCCGCCGAAGACCGCCCGTCCCAACTGCGACAGGATCGTCTCGCTCTCTGACAGCGTGGGGCGCAACTGGTTCGTGAGCACGGACAGGCCGAGGAACAGCGACCCCAGGATGAACCCGGTCCAGGCGAGGGTGATCGCGGCGTTACGGGACTCGGGCTTTTTGAAGGTCTGGATGCCGTTCGAGATCGCCTCGACGCCACTCAACGCGATCGCACCCGAGGAGAACGCACGCATCAACAGGAACAGCGTGACCCCGCCCATGACCGTGTGGCCTCCCGTGAAGTGGGCGAGCTGCGCGCGATCGACAGGCAGCTGGTGCAGGTCTCCGGTGAAGGTGCGGAACAGACCCCACACCACGAGAAGGCTCAGGATGCCGATGTAGAGATACGTCGGGGGAGCGAAGAGCCGACCTGACTCCCGCACCCCACGAAGGTTCGCCAGGGCGATGAGGCTGATCAATCCCACGCCGAGCAGTACCTGTTGGCCGCGGAGGGGCTCGACGGCCGAGGTGATGGCGGCGACGCCGGCCGCAACCGAGACCGACACCGTGAGCGTGTAGTCGACCAGCAGCGACGCTGCCGCCACGAGCGAAGGGTTCGTGCCGAGGTTCTCGCGGCTCACGATGTAGGAGCCGCCCCCGTTCGGGTACGCGTGCAGTGTCTGCCAGTAGCTGGAGACGACGATCACGAGCAGCGCCGCGACGACCAACGAGATCGGTGTCAGGTAGTCGTACGCCGCCAACCCCGCCGCCGGGACCAGCACGACCAGGATCTCCTGGGTCCCGTACGCGGTCGACGAGATCGCGTCGGTCGAGAACACCCCGAGCGCGAGCCGCTTGGGGAGACGCTGCGCCTCGAACGCCCTTGTCGGCAAGGGTGGCCCGAGCAGCAGCCGCTTCAGGGTGGTGTAGGCCACGACGCTCTCCCAGTCGGCGGCGCCCATCCTGGCAGCGGACGGACGGCGGGTGCGCCGACCGGCTCCGTCCGGCGCGCTCAGCGGAATCTCAGGGCGCGCTCAGTGACGGCCCAAAGGTTGGCCATACCCTGGAGTGCGTGGTTGCGCGGGCGAAGACAAGGCGATGGCGGTACCTGGTCCCCGTCGTGCGCGTCGCCCTGCTGTGGGCGGCGAACGACTTTCGCGACCGGCTCGACGCCCGGGC
>JALZAA010000316.1 GCA_030948625.1 Actinomycetota bacterium | reverse complement strand
GGCGGCCTGTCGCCGTACTCGGAAGCCACGGGGTCAGCCGACCTTCTGGATGACCTGCTCGGAGAACCGACCGAGCTGCTCGCGCAGCGTGTCGAGGTCGAACCCGAGCGGTGGGAGCGCGATGCGGTCGACGCCGAGGTCGGCGAAGCGCTTGACGCCGTCGGCGTCCAAGGCGCCGCCCGCGGTCACCTCGATGGCGTCCGGGTCGCGTCCGGCGTCTTTGGCGCTTGCGCGCATCGTGTCGAGGAGAGACCGCAGCTCGTCGTCGGTCGAGCGACCCGGGAAGAACCCGTCGCCCAACCGACCGGCGCGGCGCGCCGCCGCCTCCGTGTGGCCGCCCACGTGGATCGGGATGAGGCCCTGTACCGGCTTCGGGAAGCTCTTCGCGTTCTCGAACCGACAGAACTCGCCCTCGAACGTGCACTGGTCGTCGCGCCACAGCGTCCGCAGCGCCTCGATGTACTCGTCTGTCCGCGCCCCGCGGCGTTCCCACGGGACGCCGAGCGCGTCGAACTCCTCCCGGAGCCACCCGACGCCCACCCCGAGCTCCACTCGCCCGCCCGAGAGCACGTCGAGGGTCGCGAGCTCCTTCGCCAGGATCACGGGGTTGCGCTGCGGCAGGATCAGGATGCCGGTGGCGAGGCGGAGGGTTGTGGTGGCCGCGCCGACCCATGTGAGCCAGATCAGCGGGTCGGGGATCGGGCTCTCCTCCGGGCCCGGCATGCGGCCGCTCGGCGAGTACGGGTACTCCGACTGGTAGTCGGCCGGGACCACCACGTGCTCGACGGTCCAGAGCGACTCGATGCCGTGTTCCTCCGCGATGCGCCCCAGCGCCGCGGCCATGTCGGGCTGCACGTAGGGCCCGACGTTTGCGAACAACATCCCGAACTTCATCGAACCCCCCGGTCGTCGACGGCTCGAAGCCTAGAGCGGCGTCGTCACAAGCGACGTCGCCTGTCTGTGCCAGGCTCTTGAGCATGCAGATCGGTGTGCTCGGAGCGACCGGGCCGGAAGGCCGGGGGTTCGCGGCGCGCGTCGCGGGCCTCGGACACGAGGTGATCGCCGGTTCCCGCGACCACGCTCGCGCGGAAGCGGCCGTGGCCGAGATCCGCGACCGTTGGGGTGACCGCGTCAGCGGGCTCAAGCCGGGCGTCAACGCAGACGCAGCCGCCGCCGAGCTCGTGGTCGTCGCCGTCCAGTGGGAGGGTGCCGTCGAGACGGTGCGCGAGTACGCGTCGGCGCTGTCCGGAAAGGTCGTCATCTCGATCGCGAACGGCATCACCAAGCACGGCCGCGAGTTCCGTCCGGTGCTTCCCGACGGCCAGTCGCTCGCGGCGTCGATGCAAGCAGCCGCCCCGAGCGCCCTCGTCGCCGCCGCCTTCCAGCACATCCCGGCAGCAGCGCTCGCCGACCTGGAGCATCCGGTGGACGGCGACGTCGTCGTCTGTGCCGATGACGACGGCGCGCGAGACACGGTCCTCGCGCTGGCGAACAGCATTCCTGATCTCCGCGGCTTCGACGGTGGCTCCCTCGCGAACGCGATCGGGATCGAGGCGTTCGCGGCGCTCATTCTCACCATCAACCTCCGGCACCGGGGCAAGGCGAGCCTCAGGCTGATCGGCGTCGAGCCGAGGGCGCCGGAGGCTCGATGACACTGCGGTTCTACGACACGGCGCGTCGGGCGGTCGTGCCGTTCGAGCCGGCGGACGTCACTCGCATCTACGTGTGCGGCATCACGCCGTACGACTCCACGCATCTCGGTCACGCAGCCACGTACATCACCTACGACCTCGTGGTGCGGCGTCTCGAAGAGCTCGGACACGAGGTGCGGATGGTCAGGAACGTCACCGACGTCGACGATTCCATCCTTCCCAAGGCCCGCGAGCTCGGCGTCGACTACCTCGAGCTGGCAGACGCCGAGCTTGCGCGCTTCCAGGCCGACATGGACGCGCTCGGAATGCGGCCACCGGCGGCCGAGCCCCGCGCCACCGAGGCGATCCCCGGGATGATCGACATGGTCAGCGAGCTGCTCGACAGCGGCCACGCGTACCTGACCCACGGCACCGTCTACTTCGACGTGTCGACGTTCGCGCGTTACGGGCAGCTGTCGCACTACCCGAGGGAGCACATGATCCGGTTGGCGCGAGCGCGGGGTGGCAATCCCGAGGACCCGCACCGGCGCGATCCGCTCGACTTCATCCTCTGGCAGCCCTCGGCGGAGGGTGAGCCGGCGTGGCGCGCCCCGTTCGGCGTCGGCCGCCCGGGCTGGCACCTCGAATGCTCGGTCATGTCCACGGCGGCGCTCGGCCCGACCCTCGACCTGCACGGCGGCGGCACCGACCTGATCTACCCGCACCACGAGGCCGAGGTGGCCCAGAGCGAGAGCGTGACGGGGCAGACCTTCTCGCGGCACTGGATGCACTCGGCAATGGTCAGCTACGAGGGCGAGAAGATGTCGAAGTCGCTCGGCAACCTCGTGTTCGTGAGCGACTTACTGAAGGTCGCCGACGCGCGCGCCATCCGGCTCGCACTCATGCGCCACCACTATCGAGCGGGCTTCGAGTGGCACGACACCGACCTCGACGAGGGCAACGCCTTGCTGCACCGTCTCCTCGCCGCAGCCGAGCGCCCCGCGGGTGTCGACCCGCGTCCGTACGCAGCGCGAGTGCGGAACGCGCTCGACGACGACCTGAACGCGCCCAAAGCGCTCGAGGCGCTCGACGATCTTGCCAGCGCGATCCTGTCCGGTGACTCCGATACCACCGCGCCGACCGTTCTGCGCGAGCTCGGCAACCTCCTCGGCGTCGACCTCACCCAACCCGT
>JALZAA010000295.1 GCA_030948625.1 Actinomycetota bacterium | reverse complement strand
ACCATGATGCGGGGACCGCCCGGCTGGATCGGGCGCGGCACGTTCAACGCCTTGTCGATCCGGTAGTGCTTGCCCTTGAAGCTGGGCGCCTCTTCCGTGAACATGGCCCGGCAGATCTGCAGCGCTTCTTCGAGACGATCCATCCGCTCACCGGTGGGTGGGAAGTCGAAGCCGAACGCTTCGTGCTCCTCCTCGTACCACGCGGCGCCGATCCCGAGGACAGCCCGCCCGCGGGAGATGACGTCGAGCGTCGTCACGATCTTGGCGACGTGCGCGGGGTTCCGGTACGTCACGCCGGTGACGAGCGTCCCGACCCTGACGCGGCGCGTCCGCGCCGCCAGCGCGCCGAGCAACGTGTACCCCTCGAGCATCGGCTGGGTCGGCCCGCCGAGAGGCGGCAGCTGCCAGAAGTGGTCCATCACCCACAGCGAGTCGAATCCCGACTCCTCACCGGCGACGGCGAGATCGGCGACATGGTCGAACATCTCCTCGTCGGGCACACCCGGGAAGGTGAAATTCGGCAGCTGCAATCCGAACGTGGTCATCGCTCCGTCCTCTCCAGGATCGTGCCCGTACCGAGCCCGCCGCCACAGCACATCGTGACGAGCGCATATGTGCCGTCGATGCGCTCGAGCTCGTGGAGGGCGGTGGTGACCAGGCGCGCCCCGGTGGCGCCGACGGGATGACCGATCGCGATCGCGCCACCGTTGGGGTTGACGCGTTCCATGTCGGGCTTCAGCTCGCGTTCCCAAGCGAGCACGACCGACGCGAACGCCTCGTTGATCTCCGTCGTGTCCATGTCCGACATCGCGAGACCGGTGCGGTCGAGCAGCCGGCGCGTCGCGTCGATGGGACCGGTCAGCATGAGGACCGGGTCCACTCCGACGAGGCACTGGTCGACGATGCGCGCTCGCGGTCGGAGCCCCAGCTGGTTCGCCTTCGCGGCCGTCATCATCAGGACGGCGGCGGCGCCGTCGGTGATCTGCGACGACGTGCCCGCGGTGTGGACGCCGTCGTCGCGCGCGACGGGCTTCAAGCCGGCGAGCGCTTCGAGCGACGTCTCGCGGAGACCCTCGTCGCGGTCGACCCGATGCGTCGAGCCGGTCGGCTTGCCCTCGTCGTCGAGGTCGGGAGCGTCGACGGCGACGACCTCGCGCTCGAAGCGGCCTTCACGCCACGCGCGCGCTGCATGCTCCTGCGACGCGAGGCCGAATCGATCGCAGTCGTCGCGTGTGATGCCCCACTTCTCGGCGATGCGCTCCGCCCCCTCGAACTGCGACGTCACCTCGTACTGCGGGAAGTACGACTTGGGGATCGGCCGACCGGGGCCCTGCCGAACCGTCGTCCCGAGAGGGACGCGGCTCATGGACTCGACGCCGCAGGCGAGCGCGACGTCGACCACCCCGCTGCGCACGAGCGCGGCACCGAGGTTCGTGGCCTGCTGCGATGATCCGCACTGCGAGTCCACCGTCGTACCCGCGACGCTGATCGGATAGCCGGCGGTGAGCCACGCGGTACGGGCGATGTTGAACGTCTGCTCGCCGGTCTGCGTCACGCACCCGGCGACGATCTGATCGACCTCGGCGGGATCGATGCCTGACCGCTCGACGACCGCCCGCTGGACCTCGGCGAGCAGGTCGGCCGGGTGCATCGTCGACAGGCCGCCGTTCCGGCGTCCGAGGGGGGAGCGGGCGGCCTCGACGATGACGACGTCGCTGTCGGTGAGCTCCGGCACGGCACGCTCCTCGTTGGGATCGTCGGACCGAGCCGATCGTACCGCCGGGTATTCGCGGCCGCGTACTGCGCGTGATAGGGACGCGTGATGCGCGCACTCCTGCTGCTGCGGCACGCCAAGTCCGACTGGCACGCGGACTACGGCGACGACCGTGCCCGGCCCTTGAACTGCCGCGGCCAGAAGGCCGCGAAGACGATGGGACGGTTCCTGGCCAGCGCGGCGCAGCGCCCGGACGCGGCCATCACGTCGCCCGCCGTGCGCGCCGCCGACACGCTGCGACTGGCGATGACGGCGGGCGATTGGGACTGCCCCGTGCGAACGGCGAGCGGGCTCTACGGCGCCGGCGTGTCCGGTCTCGTCGCCGAGATCCGGAAGGAGCCGATCGCGACCGAGGTGCTGCTCGCAGTAGGACACGAGCCCACGTGGTCCGAAGCGGCGACTGCGTTCATCGGCGGCAGCCGCATCCGCTTCCCGACCGCCGCGCTCGCGCGAATCGACTTCGACGTCGACCGCTGGAAGGACGTCGCACCGGACACCGGCGAGCTCGCCTGGCTCGTGACACCGCGTTTGCTCGATTGACGCGTAGCCCGCGTATTCATCGGTCGTTCGCGCTGGATCACTGGGGCTTGCAGGCCAGCAGGATCTCCGTGTCGCCGGGCCAGTCCCAGAATTGACCGTTGGCGGAACGCGTCGCGAGCAAGGCGCGGAGGTCGGTCTCGAAGGCGTCGCGCTCGTCGCCGAAGAGATGCGGGGCCGCAAGCGACATGGAGAAGAAGTTGGCTACGACTCCGTCGACGTCTTGGACGATGTCGGGGCGGCCGGCGGCGAAGACGCTTCGAGACGCCCCGAACCGGGTCCTCGCCAGCGCCTCTTCGTGGCGGTCCGGTGGCTCGGAGCGAAATCCCCGCCGCGCGCCGGCGCGGGCCGAGATAGCGCCTGATCAGCGCGTGGATCTCGTCGTGCGGGATCTCCGGGAAGCCGGGGCCGCTCGGCTGCGGTCGACCCTCGTGCGCGTGCGTGATCAGCGCCAGCGCGCCGCCCGGTTCGAGAATGTCGTACACGGCCTCGGCGACCCGCTCACGGTCGGTCCACTGGAACGACTGACCGAACGTCACCAGCCGGAACGTGCCGAGATCCAGCTCGGGAATGTCCTCGGCAACCGCCCGTACCCACCGAACGTTCTGCACGTCCGCGTCGTGCGCTCGGAGCGCGGCCTCTGAGAGCATCCCGGCGTCCGGATCGAGCCCGACGGCCTCGTCGAAGCAGCCGGCCAGCCGAATCGCCAGGATGCCCGGTCCGCATCCGACATCGAGGACACGCCCGGAACCGTCGAGCTCGAGCTGCGCTTCGAGCGTGGATTCCAGGAACGCCGAGTACGCGGGACGCCCGCGGGCGTAGTACTCCGCGGCGCCCAGATACAGGGTGGGGTCGTACTGCATAGCGCCCAATGTTGCAGGACGAGCGGTCAGTCCCCCAGATCACGCGGTTGGCCCGCCAGCACGAACACCTAACCGTCCGGATCGCGGAGCCACAGCTCACGCTGCTGAGCGTTCGGGTTCACAAAGGGTCCGTCAATCACCTCGACACCCAGACTCTCCGCCCGAGCGAGCGCGCCGTCGAAGTCGTCGACGCGAAACCACAACAAGACGCCATTGCCACGGCTCGGATCTGCCTCGTCACCGAGATGCTCGTGCTCGTCCGCGTCCCAGTCATGAAGCTGGAGGACGTAATCCTCATCCGTGCCGATCCGCTCGTACTTGTCGCCGCCGTGACCGCTGCTGAGGCCCAGGAGATGCTGATACCAGCGACTGCTCGCGCCGACGTTGCGAACGGCGATGAGGGGTTGAGCAATCACTGACGGCAAGCCCTTTGATGTGGTCATGCCTCAAGTATCACGCCGCTCGTTGAAGCGCCGCACCCCGAACAGGACCAATGCGTCAGAGCCCGGCGACGGCGGCCACGGACGCGTCGATGACCTCGTCCACCGCCTCGGGCGCGCCACCTCGCGGGCGTACGACGACCCGGTCGACGCCCACCTCGGCGAACGCGGCGGCGCGCTCGGGTGTGAGGCGACCCCTGGGCGTCACCGTGATCTCGAGCTTGCCGAGCTCGGGCGGCCGCTCGACACGCGATGCCGCCTCGCGCAAACCTGCGAGGGAGGTGGCGGTGTCCTCGGGAGTCAGCCGAAACCCGTACCAGCCGTGCGCGCGCGAGACGGCACGACGATACGCCGGTGCGGTGTGCCCACCGACGACGAGCGGGATGGGCTGCTGCACCGGACGTGGGTGGGCGTCGACGCCCGAGAAACCCACGAATCTGCCGTCGTACGCGGGATGGTCGTCGTACCAGAGGCGCTCGAGGGCGTCGAGGTACTCGTCCATGACGGCGCCGCGTTCGTGGAAGTTGGCACCGATCGCCCGGAACTCGGGCTCGAGGTAGCCGGCGCCGACACCGAAGGTGACCCGGCCGCCGGAGAGCACGTCCAGGCTTGCCATCTCCTTGGCCAGCACGACCGGGTTGCGCTGGGGGAGGATCACGATCCCGGTGGCCAGGCGCAGTGTGGTGGAGTGCGCGGCCGCCCACGTCAGCGCGAGCACGGAATCGAGCGCCGGGTCCTGGGGCGCCATCGGCGATGGCGGCGCCTGCGGGTCGGGCAGGATCACGTGCTCGCCCGCCCACACCGATTCGAATCCGGCCGCCTCGGCGGTGCGGACGGCACGAACCAACATGTCCGGTCTCGCCGCGGACTTCATGTTGACGTCGAACAGACCAAGCTTCACTGGTCAGGTGCGCTCTCGTCGTCGATGGGTGCGCCGCCCATGCCGTGTCGAACGGGGTGCTCATGGAGCGGAACGGCGAGGTATGACATATGAAGCGATGCTCGCGCGCTACTCGCGAACGAGCACGATCTTGCCGAGCTTGCCTCCCGCTACGAACCGGTCGTATGCGCCCTTGGCGTCCGACATCGGATACGTCGCCGCCACCGGCACCTGAATCCGGGCCGAGCCCGGGTCGTCGCCGACGAACGGCAACACGTGCGCTTCGACGAGGCGAGCCGCGCTCGCCTTCTCCTCCAGCGGTCGCGGGCGCAGCGTGGAGCCGTGGATGCGGCCACGCGCCGCCATCAGAGCGAGCAGGTTGATCTCGGCCGACGCGCCCGCACCGACCCCGATCACCGCGATCCGCCCCCATGTCGCGAGCGCGCCGAGGTTCGCGGCGAGATTCGGGGCGCCGATCAGCTCGAGCACGACGTCGAAGGGCCCGTGCTCGGCGAACGAGTCCGGCGCCACGACCTGCACCGAACCGGCGCGAGCGCCGATGGCTGCGACGTCGTCGCGCAGGTCGGGATTGCGCACGGTCGCCGTCACGCGCGCGCCTGCCAGCGCCGCGACCTGCACCGCCGCAATTCCGACGCCACCCGCGGCGCCGTGGATCAGCGCCCGTTCTCCGGGCCCGAGCCCACACTGCGTGAACAGCGCGTCGTGCGCAGTGGTGAACACTTCCGGGAAGCCGCCGGCCTGCTCCCATGTGAGTGCGCCCGGTACGGGGAGTGCGACACGTTCGTGCACGACCGCGCGCTCCGCCTGGGCGCCGCCGGCGAGGACGGCCATGACGCGGTCGCCTACCTCGAATCGCTCGACGCCGCGTCCGACGTCGACCACCTCGCCGGCCAGCTCGAGACCGGGGATATCGGGCGAAACGCCGCGCGGCGCCGGGTAGAGGCCGCGCCGTTGAAGCATGTCGCTGCTGTTCAGCCCGGCAGCGCGCACGTCGACGAGCAACTCACCCGCGCCCACCTCGGGATCGGGATGCTCCCGCCACTCCAGCCGCCCCTCGACCACCGTCACGGCTCTCATTTGCCTACCCTACGGGACCACCGGCGACCCCTCTGACCTGCCCAAACGGGGAGTGGGCGCCGGGGGCGCTACCTTCCGGGCATGCCCCCCGCCGACCACCAGCCCCAGGATGCCCTGGTTTTCCTGGACGACGACGGCAGCCGGGTGACGCTCGAAACCGCCGAGGCGCTGGTGCTGTTCGGGCTGACCGACGGGCTCGACGCGGCCACGGTCTCGGCCTGCCCGTCCTGCCGCAGTCGCGTCGTCGCCGCCGTGGCGCTGACCGACCTGCTCGAGCGCGAGCCGTTCCATCCTCACGCGGCCGACCTCGCGGAGCTTGCCGACGAGGCGCCGACATTGCACCTGTACATCGACGACGTCCTGTCCGACTGCGAACACGACGAGTGGCTCGATCCCGGTTACACCGAATGGTGCGACACGCTCGACGAGGTGCCCGGCGTCCGTCGTCCCGCGCCCTAGCGAGATCCGGACGGCAGCTCGTCGAGGATCAGCCCGCGACGTCGAGCAGCGCCCCGAACGACTCGTCGAAGCAATCGAGCAGCGTCGCCGGGTCACTCACCGACGCCGGGTCGATGTTCAGCCCCATGTCCAGCGAGTCGCGGTAGCTCAGCAACGTCACGTTCACTCCGCATCCGGCGCGGGGTCCCATCGGGAAGTTCGCTTCGATCGGAGCGCCCGCGAGGTAGAGGTCGACCGGGCTCCCCCGCAGGTTCGACGTAGCAAAGTCGATCGTGCGGCCTTGGCTCCGCGTGACGCCGACGAGCACGGACGTCGGAAGCAAGGTGAGCAGTCCGGCCAGGGAGCCGGCGGCGGTGACGGCGGGCTCGTTCCGAGTCTCGGTCAGCCGCTCGCGCACGATGTTGAAGCGGGCGACCGGATCCTTCGGCTGCACCGGGACGAGCACGCGCGACGGCGTGAAGCTGTTGGCGCTCTCCTCGTCGTCGCCGCGCGTGCTGATGGGCATGGCCATGCGCAACTCTTCGCATGGGACACCCATGCGCTCGTGGTACAGCCCGAGTGCGCCGGCGACGCCCGTCACGAAGACGTCGTTCACGCTGCCGCCGAGCGCCTGACTGGCCGCCTTCGCCTTGGAGAGTGGGGTTTGGTACGCCTCGAAGCGGTTGGCGAGTGAGCGCGCACGCAGCAGGTCCGAGCGCGACGGCTCGGTCACGAGCAACTGGCGACGGACCGAGCCGGCGAGCCGGCCGACGTTGGCGATGCTGCGCCGCGCCGACTCCGGGCTTGCGACCGTGCGAGCCGCGGCCTCGAGGCCGCCGCGGGCGCGCCGAAGCTGCTGTCCGACCGCGTACGTGACCGCGTCGCCGAGCACCTCTGCCGGCGTGGTGCGGTTGACCGGATCGGCGGCCACCTGCGCTCGTTCGCCGGCGATGGCCTCGGCCGCGATGCGCTGCAGCGGTGACGGCGCGGGCGGTTCGGGCGGATCAGGCTCGAGGTCGAGCAAGCTCATCGAGAGCCGCACGCCGCCGACGCCGTCCGTAATCGTGTGG
>JALZAA010000294.1 GCA_030948625.1 Actinomycetota bacterium | reverse complement strand
GGGCAGATGAGACCACCCGGGGACGTAGCCGGCGCCGGGGCCGGCGCCGGGGCCGGCGTCGGCGTCGGCGCGTTCGTCGCCCGGCGTGCCTCCTCCTCGGCCGCGGCCTGGGCCTTCTGCGCCGCGACGAGGTCGGCTTCGAGCCGGGTCGTCTCTTCGCGGAACCGGTCGCGCAGGGCCTGCTGCTCGGATCGACGGTCGTCCATGTCCTTGCGCCGCTGCTCGAGATCGTCGTGCACGCGCGCCAGCCGCGACACTGCGGCGTTGTCGCGCGCGCTGGCCTCCTCGAGCAGCTTCTCGCGACGGGCGGCGTCGAGTGGATCGTCGGCGTTGGTGAAGAAGTCGATGCCCGATCCCGTCTGCTTGTACGCCGTCACGGCGCGGCGCTCCACGATCACGCGCAACGCCGCGCTCTCCTCTTTGCCCGCGTCGATCTGCTGCTGGAGCCGCGTCATCTCTTCCGAGAGGTTCGCCAGGCGCACCTGCGCGTCCTCGTACCGCGCCGCGGCCTCGTCGGCGACCCTCTGCGCCGCCGCGACCTTGGCCTTGGCGTCCGAGACGGGATCACCGGTCGCAGGCGCGGCAAAGAGCAACGCGCTAGCCGCGACGAGCGCGACAACCGCGGCGATCCTCCCCAGTCCGCGTGCCCCAAGAATGACGCACTCACGCTAGACGGCGCCTTCCAACCGACTCAATGGGGGCTTGCCCAGCCCCCTGGATGGGCGGCGATCCACGCAGAGCCGGGGTACCGTCCGGCGCGACACAGGGGGCAAGCGTGCGGCTCGACGGAGAGATCGCGCTCGTGACGGGGTCGACGGCGGGGATCGGGAAGGCCGTCGCGATCGCGTTCGCCGGTGAGGGCGCACGCGTGCTCGTGACCGGCCGGGACGGCGCACGCGGTACTGCGGTCGTCAACCAGATTCAGGGAGCAGGCGGCGAGGCGGCGTTCACCCCGGCCGACCTGGCAACCGACGAAGACACGTGCGCCGCACTCGTGGACACGGCCGTCGAGCGCTTCGGTGGACTCACCGTCCTCGTCAACAACGCGGTGGCGTCGACCGTCGACGACGCCGACGGTCCTGTGACCGAGCTCGGCGACCGCAACTGGGAACAGACGCTTCGCGTGAACCTCACGGCGCCGATGTGGCTCGCGCGCGCCGCGATCCCGCGCATGATCGAGGCCGGGCACGGCTCGATCATCAACATCTCATCGCGCGCCGCCGAGCGCGCGAGTCGCGGGCTCGCCGGCTACATCGCGAGCAAAGGCGGACTCAACGCGCTCACCCGCTCGATCGCGGTTGACTACGCCGGGCAGAAGGTCCGCTGCAACACGATCAGCCCCGGCTATGTCGTGAACGAGCGGCGCGACGCCGACGTGTCCGCCGAGCGGCGGGCACGGCTCGAAGGGATGCACCTGACACGGCTGGGGCAGGCCGGCGACGTCGCCCACGCGGCTGTGTACCTCGCCGGCCGGGAGTCCGAGTTCGTCACCGGCGTCAATCTGCCGCTCGACGGCGGGAGCAGCGCGGCGCGCGGCCTCACTCTGGGATGAGCCGGCCGATGCACCGACGGGTGTCGCTCAGCGCCATCTCGACCGCGTCGTGGGACCTCGACCAGGACCTCGCCTTCTACGCGGAAGCCGGCGTCACGAACGTTGGGATCTCGGTGGCGAAGCTCGAGCGGTCCGGCTGGGACGAGGGGACCCGCCGGGTGGGCGACGCCGGGCTACGCGTCACCAACCTCATCGGGCTGGGCCCGTTCGAGCTGGCCGAGCCGAACAAGTGGGAACGACAACGCGAGCGGCTGGTGCGAGCCCTCGACACCGCGGCCGCCGTGCGCGCCGAGTCCATCGTGTTCACGACCGGTCCCGCCGGCCCGCTCACATGGGAGGACGCCGCCGACGCACTGGAGACAGCCATCACGCCGGTGCTCGCAGATGCACACGCGCGAGGCTTGCCGTTCGCCATCGAGCACACCAATTCGCTCCGGGTCGACGTCGGCTTCGTGCACACGCTGCGCGACGCGCTCGATCTCGCCCGGCGGCTCGACACCGGTGTGTGCATGGAGGTCAACGCGTGCTGGGCCGAGCGCGGGCTCGCCGACACGCTTGCCGGCGGCATCGACCGCATTCGACTCGTGCAGGTGAGCGACTTCGCGGTCGGCACACTGTCGACGCCGAACCGGCTGGTCCCGGGCGACGGCGACATCCCACTCGAGCGCATCATCGGACAGTTGCTGGCATCTGGGTACCAGGGCTGCTTCGACCTCGAGCTGATCGGACCTCGCATCGAGGAGGAGGGCTACCGATCGGCGTGCCGGCGCAGCATCGACCGCCTGGGAGAGATGCTGGACTCACTCGGCGGGTGACCATTGCCAGCGTGTCGCCGGTGCGCTAGACGCGAGCGGTCACCGGGCCGCCGGCTCGGACGGACGAAAGGGCTGGGAGATGGCAGCAACCACCACCGAGGGTGCCGGGAGAGGTTTGCTTGCGGGTGGCATCGCCGCGATCGTCTTCGTGGTGCTGTTCGTCGTGGGCTTCCTGTTGACGACGGACACCCCTGACGGCAATGCGTCGAACGCAAAGTGGGTCCGGTACTTCGCCGACAGCGGGAACCGACGAATGATCATCACCGGCGTGATCCTGTTCGCGCTCGCCGCGGTCGCGTTCCTGATCTTCCTCGGGATTCTGCGCGAACGGCTTCGGGGCGCGGCGGCGGGATCCGAGTCGCTCTCCACGATCGCGTTCGCAAGCGGAATCGTCTTCGTCACGATGCTGGCCGCGATGACCCTCGGCTTCGGATCGGTCGCCGCCAGCGTGACGTTCGGCGATGCGCCCGTCCCGCGAGACGCCGACATCATGCGCACGTTGACGAGCGTCGGCTTCGGCGCGTTGCTGGTATTCGGAGCCGCGTCCGCCGGACTGCTCGTCGTCACCACGTCGATCGTTGGCAGCCGGGCGGCATTGCTGCCGCGCTGGCTCGTCGTCACGGGCTATGTCGTGGGCGTGATCGTGTTCCTCGGCGGCTTGTTGTTCTTCCCGATCATCCTGTTCCTGCTCTGGATGCTGGCGATGGGGATCGTGATGCTCCGCGGATCGCGCGCCACAACCTGACGAGACGCGGGGCGATCAGGCCACCCAGTGCACCGAGCCGAGGTGGTAATGGCAGCGGGCGAGGAGCCGCTCCTCACCGCCGGGCCACGTCGTGAGGCGCAGTTCGGCGTGCGAGAGATCGGGTGACGGCTCCAGTCGCAGCCACGCGAGCGGCGCGTCGGGCGTGGCGCGATCGCCCGCGCCGGTGAGCTCGCCCTCAGCGGCGCCGCGCTCCTCGTCGGTGAGGTATT
>JALZAA010000290.1 GCA_030948625.1 Actinomycetota bacterium | reverse complement strand
TTCTCGTCGGCCATCACGGGTAGACGCGGGCCCTCGGGCGTGGGGAGCTGGAATCCGCCCGATTCGGTCAGCACGTAGTCGGCGTACACGGCGTCGCGCTCGTTCTCGACGAGCCACTTGGCGCCCCACGTGCCCAGCGCCTCCTCGTCGGCGACGGCGAGGTACGTGAGCGTGCCGCGCGGCTTGAAGCCGGAGTCGGCGAGCCGCCGGAACGCGAGTGCCATGGTGGCGGTCTCGTTGAGCATGTCGACGGCGCCGCGTCCCCAGATGAACCCGTCGACGATCTCGGCGCCGAACGGATCGCGGCTCCACCCGTCCGGGTTCACGGGCACGACGTCGGTGTGCCCCATCAAGAGCAGCGACGGCGCGTTCGGATCGCTGCCCTCGATCCGGGCCACGAGGCTGCTGCGACCGGGCTGGGGCTCGTAGCGCTCCAGGTCGAGGCCGGCGCCCTCGAGGTAGCCGCCGAGCAGATCAACGCTCTTCGACTCCTGCCCGGACTCGACGCGGCCGTCGTTCACGCACTGGTTGCGGATCAGGTCGCGCAGAAGGTCCGTTGCCGCCGCGGTGGGATCGTCGGTTCGGCTGGCCACGTGCTGCCTCCTTGGCGCCGTCGCCGCGACCCTAGGCCCGTCAGGCCGGAGGGGCGACCGTGTAGATCAGGCGGCCATGCTCCTGACGGCGCTCGGCGTCCCCGGCGAGGACGAGGTGCTCCAGGTGGGCGAACGTCTCGCTCTCCGCCATCACGCCCCAGTGCTTGCGCGGGAACAGCTCGTGCGAGAGCTGCTGCACGGTGGCGGGGCCCAGGGCGACGGACGCGGCGGCCAGCAGCTCCATGCGTTCCTGGTGGTGCCGCTTGATCGCGTCCACCCGACCGGGAACGTCTACGAACGGATGACCGTGCGCGGGCAGCCCGAGCTGCACGCCGGGCAGGTCGGCCACGAGGTCGAGCGTCGCGATGTAGCTGCGGAGAGCATCGGCGCCATTCCCCACGCCCGAGACGTGCGGCGTGATCGACGGCAGCACGTGGTCGCCGGAAAGAAGAACGCCGTGCTCGGCGTCGTAGAGACACAGGTGATCGAGCGTGTGACCGGGCGTGTGAAGAGCAGTCCACTCCCGTCCGGCGAGCTGGACAGCGTCACCGTGGCGGACGCGCCGCGTGGGGTCGGGCGGCGTGAACAGCATGGTGAGCGCGCGGATCATGACCCGGCGTCGCAGCGGCGGCATGGGGTGGCGGCTGCCGCCCCATGGCGTCTCGCCGCCCCACGGCACGGACTGGCGCTGACGCTCGACGCTGGGATCGTCGAGGAGCGGGTCGCCCGTATCACGATCGGCGACCTCGGCGACGGTCGGCAGCTCGTCCGGATTCACGTCCACACTCTCGGCCACGGCGGCGGCATCGCGCTCGAGCTGCTCGGCTTCACGTTGCGACAAGCGTCTCTGCTGCTTCCGCAGCTTCCGGTCCAGCGACCACGTCGTGAACGCGCGGTGCGTGATCAGCTCGGCGCGAGCCTCGCGAGCGATGCGACCGGCGCCGCCGAAGTGGTCGGGGTGTGAGTGCGTGACGACGACCGTGTGGATGTCGCGCAGCTTGAACCCGGCCGTCTTGAGCCGCGCCTTGACGGCCTTCCATGACTGCGGGCCCGGGAGGCCGGGATCGACGACGGCGATCCCGCGGTCGTCGCAGAGGCCGTACATGTTCACGTGCCCGAGGCCGGGCATCCAGATCGGCAACTGCATCCGCAGGATGCCCGGAGCGACCTCGACGACTTCGGCGCTCGCAGGCTCTTGCTCCTGCTTCTTCGGCTTGGGGGGCCTGGATGCCCGGTCGGGGTCACCCGGCCGACGGGCCACGTCGGTCACGTACTCGAGGTTACTTGACCGGTCGGTCAAGGATTTCGGGGGTGCCCGTGCTATTCGAAGGCGAGCGGGGCGAACTTGGGCCACGGGCGCAGGCGCTCCATGAGCGCGCCGGCGCCCAGGCACAGGTCGTCGCCGTGACGCGCGGCCACGACCTGGAGCGCGACCGGCAGGTCGTCGACGAGCCCGGCCGGGATGCTCGCCGCCGGTTGCCCCGTCATGTTGAACGGCGCGGTGAACGCGGCCGACAAGCCCATGAGGTTCACCTCGCGGCCCGCCACGGTGCCCGTGAGCGTGCCTTCGGCCCGGAACGCGGTGGTCGGCGTGGTCGGCGTGAGCAGCACGTCGATGTCCGAGAAGATCCGGGCCGACGCCAGCATGAGCTCGTGGCGGCGGCGGATCGCCTTGTAGAGCCCGCCGGGTCGCAGGTTCATCATCATCTCGACGCCGGCACGGTGCACCTCGTCGAGCTCGTCGAGGTGGTCGCGCTCGAAGTCGAGATGGAACGCGCCCGTGTTGAGCGACGACAGCAGGCCCCAGGCCACACCCGGCTTCGGCATCTCGACCGGGATGTCGACGAGCTCGAGGCCGGCCTCGTCGACGAGCGTCATCGCGGCGTCGTGCACGATCTTCTCGACCTCGGGATCCGTGCCCGCGTACCCGAGGGTCGACGACCATGCGGCGCGCTTGCCGCGCAACTGCTCGGTCGCTTCACCCGAGACGACGCGATCCTCGAACGGGACGGCCGGCTTGGGTAGCGACGTCGGGTCTGTGAGCGACGGTCCCGCAGTTGCATCCATGTAGCGCGCTGCGTCGCGCACGGACCGCACGATCGGGCCGTGCACCGACGTCATCGAGGAGTTGAACGGCTCCGGCCCGACCCCGAGCAGGCCGAACGTCGTCTTCATCCCGAAGAGACCCGAGTACGACGACGGGATACGGATGGAGCCACCGCCGTCGCTGCCCGTGCACGCGGGGAACATGCCGGCGGCGACCGACGCTGCCGACCCGCCCGACGACCCGCCGGGGGTGCGCTCGAGGTTCCACGGGTTGCGCGTGACGCCGTGCAA
>JALZAA010000288.1 GCA_030948625.1 Actinomycetota bacterium | reverse complement strand
CCCATCGGCCTCGCCTTCCCGGTCCTTCCGCCGGTGCGCCGAGGAAGCGCCATTCGAGAAAACGCATGATCGAAGTGTGGTCATAGAGCCGGTCGTCGACGTCGCCCCGCTGCGCGTACGGCGAAGCTAGAAAAGTAGGAACGCGGAAGCCGGCCTGACCGAAGTTGTTCTGGTCGACCTTGCTGGTACGCGCGGCAGGAAGGATGGGTGGACGCACGTGATCGAAGAAACCCCCACCTTCGTCGTAGGTGAGGATGAATGCTCCGGTTTGCCAGTGCACTGAACTTGCGAAGGCACCGAAGATCTCGCGCACCCAACGCTGCCCGAGCTCGATGTCGGCGTAGGGGTGGTCGTCGGTGCGATGAGCTTCGCCGGAGCCGAAGTGGGGTTCGACGAACACCACTCGGGGCAAGTTGCCCGTCGAAGCATCGTCGAAGAACCGGTCCAGCGGACGGATGAACGGCGTCATGCGCTCGAGGGGCCAGAGCGCCAGGAGCGGGACGCTCGTGTAGTAGTACCCGACCGGTACCCCCGCTGCGGCCAGCCGATCGACAATGGTCTCGGCGCGGAAGATCCCCACCGGCGTGCCACGAGTGTTGTCCTTGCGCCCCTCCGACTGCGCCGACAGAAAGTATTGGCGGTTGGGGAACGTGGGACCGAGCACCGACGAATGCCACCGATCGAAGACCGTGAAGCGTCGCGCGAGTGCTTCGTACACGGGAAGCTGGTCGGCCGTGTAGTACGTGATTGCGTAGAGATCGTCGACGCCGCTCCCACCGGCGAGGAAGCCCCGGTCTCGCTGGGCGCGGGCGAGGTCCCAGCTGTGGCCCGGATCGGCGAACGTGCACCCTCGACTCTCGACCTTCTCCGGTTCGAGAGCCCCGGCCGAACGGGTCGGAATCCGAGTGCCGCTGGGGTCGACGAACGTTTGGCGCACTCGACCGTGGACGGAGAAGTCGCGGCCGTGCCGCCGCCGTCCTGTTTCGAGGTACTCCGTGTCGTCGCCGAGCCAACCGAGGTAATGGTCGAACGATCGGTTCTCCATCATGACGATGACGATGGTGTCGATCGGGCACTCGGCGGCCGGGTGGTCGAGAATGCTGTCCGGAGAGGCCAGCAATCGCCTCACGTGACGCGCCACAGTTGCCGCGCCCGCCGACGGCCGCAGCTCCCGCAAGCCGGCGGCAGCCACACCGGCGGCGGCGGCGCCACCGAGGAACGTCCGCCGATCGATCGGTTGGTTCGGCACGTCGGACAACACCTCCGGTGACGCCTGAGCCAACGCCTGTCGTGGAGATCCCGATCTTCGCAGGCTGACTGCGTCGGCGCGACGAAACGTCAGGATCGCTTCACGCCGACGGTGATCTGGCCGGAGTAGCCACGATCCTGCGGCCTGTCGTCGAAGAACAGCTGACCGGTGTGCACAACCGATCCGCCGACATGGACCTTCGCCGGATAGCGCCCGCCAGATCTGCAAGGGTGGAGCCGTGAAGGCATGGCCGGCTCTGCCCTACCCGCAGTGGCGGGACACCTGCGACACGCTGCACATGTACACGCAGGTCGTCGGCAAGCTGCGGCTGGCGTTGTCGCCGTTCGAGCCGCAATGGGCCAACGTGCCGCTCTACCTGACGTCACGAGGGCTGACGACCTCGCCCGTCCCCGACGGCCTGCGCACCTTCGACGCCGAGTTCGACCTCGTCGGGCACGAGCTCGTCCTGCGCACGAGCGACGGCGGAGTCGAGCGGATTCCGTTGCGACCGCGCGCCGTGGCCGACTTCTACTCCGAGGTAATGGACGCACTGCGCCGGCTTGGCGTCGAGGTGGAGATCTCGCCGGGTCCCTCGGAGGTCTCCGACCCGATCCCGTTCGCCGAAGACCGGACGCACGACGCCTACGATCCCGCGTTCGCGAATCGCTTCTTCCACGTGCTCTCGCAGGCCGACGTCGTCTTCAAGGAGCACCGCGCGCGGTTCCTCGGGAAGACGCCGCCCTCGCACTTCTTCTGGGGCAGCTTCGATCTCGTCGTCACCCGTTTCTCCGGTCGGCCGGTCACGCCCCCGCCGGGGGCCGGGCCGATCGAGCGCTACGGCGGCGACGCCGAGCAGATCTGCGGTGGCTTCTGGCCCGGCAACGAGCGGT
>JALZAA010000235.1 GCA_030948625.1 Actinomycetota bacterium | reverse complement strand
CGTGAGGACCGCGACGCGGTCGCGGCGCTCCAAGTGCAGTGGCAATGCGCTACCCGTGCTCGCGAACGACGGCCGGCGAGTGGCGGAAGAACGTCTCGACGTCTCGCTCGTACCGGTACGCCGGGCGACTCGACCCGATCGCCCGCTCGAGGCGGAGGCTTTGCGCGAACGCATCGACGGCGCCGGCCGTCGAGTACTTGTACTTGAAACCCGTCTTCTTGAACCGCGAGTTGTCGACCCCGCGTCCGTAGCGAAGGAGTGCGAGCATCTCCGGAGGCATGTCGACGACCCGCGCGAAGCGCAGCGGTTCGGTGGCGAAGTTCGTGAGGACAGGCGGCAATGGAACACGCGGCCTGCCGATCATGCGGCAGACCTCGCTCCAGGTGACCATGCCGTCACCGGCCACGTTGTAGATGCCCGGGACGTCGTGGGTCGTTGCGTACATGAGAGCGTTCGTGACGTCGTCTTCGTGCGTGAACTGGAGACGAGGGTCGAATCCGAAGATCTCCGGCGCGACCGGCAGCTTCAACGCCTGGGCGAACGGTGTGTCCATGTTGTCGCCGAGCACGTTCGAGCACCGCAGCATGGTCAAGAGGACGTGCGGGTTGTCCTCGGTGAAGTCGCGCACGAACGACTCGCACTCGACCAGTGACCGCTCGATGCGAGTCTGCGGTCCACGACTTCGGGGCGTGTCCTCCCGGAAGAAGTACGGGTCCTGGTAGTTGGCCCCGTAGACGAGCGTCGAGCTCTTCACCACGATCTTGCGGACCGGGCTCCCGGGCGTCCCCGCCGCCGCCAGCAGGTTCATCGTGCCGATGACGTTGATCTCGTGCATTGCTCGGCCGCTGAGCTTCGTCGAGTCGACCATCAGGTGCGTGTGCAGGATCGTGTCGACCTCGGTGGCGTGCACGATGCGCTGCAGGATCGAGTACGACGAATCGATGCGCACGAACTCCGTGCGTTCCAGCGGCAGCACGGGCGCTGTCGTGTCGACGCCGACGATGACATCGACGTCGTGTCGCTTCTCGAGCTCCTGGGCCAGGCGGCTGCCCCAGAAGGTCCCGAGGCCCGTGACGAGGACCCGCATGCCGCCTACCCGGACCACACGCTGCGGCGTGACCGCAACATGTCGTACAACGCGTGCTGGATCTGCTCCCGGATGCGCTCGGCCTCGTCGACCACGCGGCCCCGCGAGTAGCGCTCCTGGTTGGGCGGGACGTCGAAGTGCACCGGTGGGAGGACCCGCAGCTTGAACTTGGCGGGGAAGTAGAGCATCAGCCCGGCCGGTCCGAACATCAGCATGTTGGCCGTCACGGGAAAGTACGGAATGTTCAGCAGCTTGGCGAGACGCGGGCTCTTCCAGACGATCGGCATCGACTCCTCGGCGCCGACCACCGCGATCGGCACCACCGGCACTCCCGAGCGCATCGCGATCTCGACGAATCCGCCGCGCCCGAAGCGATGCAGCTTGTAGCGGTCGCGGTAGAGCTTGCCCGTGCCCTTGGTGCCCTCGGGGAAGACGAGCACCAGCTGCCGGTCGTCGTGCAGCAGCCGGTAGGCGTTCTCGGGATGCGCGGGCACGCCGCCGAATCGTGACCACAGGGTCCCGACCATCGGCAGAGCACGCAGGAGGTTCTCGGCGAGCCCGTACACGGGGCGCTCGAGCTCCGTCTCGATGCCGTGCATGATCACGGGCGCGTCCGACGGGATCGCGGCAGCGTGGTTGGCCACGAGGAGCGCACCGCCGTCGCGGGGGACGTGCTCGAGACCTTCCCACTCGACCCGGAACCAGTGCCGGTACAAGGGGTCGTAGATCGTCCGAGCGAGCTCACGCAGCCGCTCGCTGCGGCCCCACGCGTCGACGTCGCCCCGGCGCAGCTTGGAGTCGTCGGCGTCGGGCTCGGGCGCCGGGATGGGCACCAGGTCGGTGCTGAGCGACGGCGCCTCGACGTCGAGGTCGTCGGGCTCGCGCAGGTGGATGCTGGGGGACTGTTCGTCCCACGGATCGGCCATCCACGGAAGGAAATCGCGTCGCGGCGGACGGTGCAAACGCGGCGGGTCAGGCGGTCCGCACGGCGCCCGTGACCTGCCAGCGGGACCCCGCGAACCGGGTCGCCATGCCGACGCAGCGGGCGGCCATCCAGAGCGACAGCGCGCCCCACAACCACAGCAAGCCGCCACCGAAGACGAGGACGGCGGCCGCTGCCGGCACGAACACAAGGAGCGTCGCCGCGAGCATCGCGACGGCCAGGTAGGTGACGTCGCCGGCGCCGATGAGCACGCCGTCGAGCACGAATACGACCGCGTTGAGCGGCTGGAGGGCGGCGACGATCAACAGCACCTGCATGGCGAGGTCACGAACCCCGGGATCGTTCGTGAACACCGGCACGAGCACGGGCCGCACCGCGGTCAGGACGATGGCGAACACGACGCCGGCGGCGATGCCCAACTCGATCATGCGTCGGGCCGCGGCGCGCGCCTCCGTCGGGTCATCGGCGCCGAGGAAGCGCCCGACCATCGCCTGTCCCGCGATGGCGATCGCGTCGAGGGACAGGCCGAGGAACAGGAAGACCTGGAACGCGATCTGGTGTGCGGCAACGTCGTCGTCGCCGATGCGGGACGCGATGGCGGTGGCGGCGAGGAAGGCGAACAGCAGGGAACCTGTGCGGACGACGAGTCGCCCGCCGACGCGTGCGTTTGCGCGTATGCCGGCCGCCTGCGGGCGCGCGGAGGCGTGCTCGGCCCGCACCGTGCGGGCGACGACGGCGACGTACCCGAGCGCGGCCCCGTACTGCGCGATGACCGTGCCCCATGCCGACCCCGCGATGCCCATGTCGAGCCAGTAGACGAACAGGATTTCGATCACGACGTTCGCTGCATTCGATGCCACGGCGATGATCAGCGTGGTGCGGGTGTCCTGGAGCCCGCGCAGGTAGCCGGCGCCGGCGAGGGTGATGAGCAGGGCCGGCGCGCCCAGCACGCTGATGCGCAGGTACGTGGCCGCGAAGGGGTGGACGGCGCGCGACGCGCCCATGACGTCGACGATCGCGGGGGCGAGCAGGACACCCAACACCGTGAGCGCGAGCCCCAGGCCGGTGGCGAGCCACAAGCTGTCGACCCCGAGCTCGGCCGCCGCCCGCCGGTTGCCCGCGCCGACCTGGCGCGCGACCGAACCCGTCGTCGAGTACGCGAGAAAGTTGAAGATCGCGAACGTCGCGGTGAGCACGGTGCCGGCGATCGCGAGGCCGGCGAGCGGGCTGGTGCCCAGGTGCCCGACGATCGCGGTGTCGACGAGGATGTAGAGCGGCTCGGCCGCCAGCGCCCCCAACGCAGGGACCGCGAGCCGCAGGATCTCGCGGTCGTGCGGAGTGCGGAGGGCGGGGATCACGCCGGCGAAGCTAGCGACCCCTGATCCGGATGTCCGACGGCTTTGGCGCTCGCGTCGGCTGCAGCCCGACCCGCGCCGCGAGCACCGCGAAGCGTGCTGCGTTGCGCACCGCGCAGGCGCGCGAGTCGTTGTTGAAGAAGACGAACCCGTCGCCCGTCTCGGTCCACTGCTCGGCGAGCCGTTCGGCCCAGCTGCTCAGCGCGCGGTCCCCGTAGCAGGGGTGCGGCCGGGCGGTGCCCTCGTGGAAGCGCAGGAAGTACCAGTCCGCGGTACGCACGAGTGCCCCGCGCTTTCCCAGCCGGTCGGTGAGGCACAGTGCGGCATTGCTCGCCGCGAGCACGTCGTACACCTCGTCGGTGAACCACGAGCTGTGCCGCGGCTCGAACGCAACCCGCACGCTTCGCGGGAACCGGGACAGCGTCTCCTTCAGGCGGGCAGGGTCGGCGGCGAGATTCGGCGGGAGCTGGACGAGCACGGGCCCGAGCTTGTTTCCCAATCCCTGGGCATGATCGAGCATCCTGCCCACCGGCTCGGCCGGGTCTTGGAGGCGCCGGATGTGCGTCAGGTAGCGGCTCGCCTTGATCGCGAAGACGAAGTCGTCGGGAGTGCGGGCCGCCCATTCCTCGAACGTCGACCGCTCCGGCAACCGGTAGAAGGTGTTGTTCACCTCGACGGTGGCGAACCGGGCTGCGTAGTGCTCCAGCCAGCGGCTCTGGGGCAGGTCGGCGGGGTAGAACGCCCCCCGCCAGTCCCGGTACTGCCAGCCCGAGGTGCCGACGTACGACGGCATGGGGTCATCTTTCCCCGGCGTGACTGTCATACCCCCGTGCGATGATCACAGGGTGGAAGCGGGCGCTCTCCTCTTTAGCCAGGTGGCTCGACGCCTCGGCGCGGCGGCGCGGGCCGCCGGGCTCGAGGTGCCGGCGTTCCGGTGCCCGCCGCGTGTCGCCGGCGCCCAGCGGACGCTGCGGCGCTACCCGGGCGGCGCGGTCGTGGCCGTGCAGCTGAAGGGCCGACCGTTCGACGAAGTCGCCGCCGACATGGTCGACGGCGTCCTACGGGTCAACCGCCTCGCCGACGAGGCGTCGGCGCGATTGCGCCCCGTGCTGGCCGAAGCCGCTCAACCCGCCGTCGATCAACCCGAGGCGGCGTAGCGTTACGTCGAAGCCCGGGTGGCGCAACTGGCTGACGCGGGGCACTTAAAATGCTCTGCTCCTTCGGGAGCATGAGGGTTCGAATCCCTCCCCGGGCACGACATTCTGCTGCTGCGCCGCGTCGGAGATCGTCAGCTCTGCTCGTCGGACCAGGCTTGCATGCGGCGGTCGAGCTCGGCTCGGTCGACGTCTTCGATGTGTGTGCTGAGCATCCACTGGTGGCCGAACGGGTCGCGGACGCGTCCGCCGCGTTCGCCGTAGAACTGGTCCGCGAGCGGGTAGATCACCTCACACCCTGCCGCGACCGCCTGCTCCCAGAGTCGATCGACGTCGGGAACGGTGATCGCCATGACGGCCGTGACGCGTCCGCCGGTCGCGCTCGGAGCGGCGCCGTCGCGCTCATCGCCCTGGTCGGTCACGTACACGACTGAATCGCCGATGCGGATCTCGGCGTGCACCACGTTGCCGTCCGGGTCGGCAAAGGGCTCGCCGAGCTTCTCGGCTCCGAACGCGGCGCGGTAGAACTCGATGGCGGCGGCTGCGTCGTCGAGCACCAGCCTGGGCGTGACCGTGTGGAGGTGCTCGGGAACGGGATCGACTGCGTCAGGCACGCAGCTCCTCCTCTCTCCGCGTTTGGTCGAAGTTACGCCCGAATCGTGCTTCCTGCACTGAAACACCTCGGAACGCCAAATCTGAGTACCCGTTACTCAGGCCTTTCACTGCCGCGACCGTCATTCTCTGGTCTCACCGAGCATGGGAGTCCAGAATGCGCAAGTTCATCGTCGGGGTTTGTATGGCTGCGATCTCGGCCACCGGGGTCGCGGTCGTCGCCATGCCAGCAGGTGCCGCCACCCCGGCACCGGCCCAGAGCAAGCTGTGCAAGCTCTTGACCGGCATCACCATCAACCCGTCATCCGATCCGACCGCAGCCGGTGGGATCGAGAACGCGAAGAAGTACAGCAAGGCGTTGAGCAAGGCCGCGAAGCAGGCCAAGGGCGAGATCAAGAAGACGCTCAAGACGCTCGCGACCTACTACACGGCTATTGGGAAGACCAACACCCAGGCGATCCAGGATCAAGCGCAGGCCTTCGCCCAGGCGACGGCGAAGTACGCGCAGTACATCGTCGACAAATGCGTCGCCGGTTCGCTGCCGAGCGGGGTGACGATCCCGTCCATCCCGGGTCAGTAGGGCACTTGCAACAAGTCGGAAACCCCTGACGCTCAGGTGAGCGTCAGGGGTTCTCGTCTTCGGGCGTCGGAGGCGGCTCAGGGTAGAGCTCGCCGATGATCGTTTTGGCCATCGCGCTGGCTGGAGCGGTGCCGTCAGGGGCGGCGGGGAGCGTCGTCCAGACGACCACCGCGATCTTCCGGACGGGGTCGTATCCCATGAACGACTGGAACCCTGGGATCTCTCCCGTGTGCCCAAAGAGCGGTCCGAGCTTGGCGAGCGCGAGGCCGTAGCTCGGGCTCGTCGGATTGGTCGGGTCGACTGGTTGCATGCTGTCCAGTCGCTGCCGTTGCAGGTCCTCGTGCAGCAACCCGCCGCCCACGAGCGCGCGCACATACCGCGCGAGGTCATCGGTCGTCGAGATGGCGCCGCCCGCGGCCCATGCCCATGACGGACGCTCGTTCGTCACGTTGGACGGTTTGAACGTGCCGGCGCTCGCTTCAGCCTGCTGATCGGCCGGTAGCACTTGGCTGTCCAGCGTCGAGACGTTCGTCCCGAACATGTAGCCCTGCGGGTGGGGCTCCGGGATCGCCTTCGAGTGCCGCTTCGGCAGCGACGTGTTGTCGAGCCCGAGGGGCTTGAAGATCCGCTCTTGGAACGCGTGGTCGAGAGAGTCGGCCGTCAGGCGGTCGATGATCATTCCCAGGAGCACGAAGTTGGTGTTGGTGTAGTGGTAGCCCTCGCCCGGGGGGAAGTAGGGAGGGTGGGCGAGCGCCATCGCCAGGAGCTCGTCGGGCGTCCAGACCCGCTTCGGATTCGTATCGAGTGCCTGGTTGAGCTCGAGGGAGTCGCTGTAGTTGTAGAGGCCGCTGCGCATGTCCATCAGCTGTTCGACCGTGATGTTCTCGCCGTTGGGCACGTCGGGGCGGAACTTCGACACGGGATCGTCGAGGCGCAGCTTGCCTTCCTGCACGAGCTGGAGGATGACCGTGCCCGTCATCGTCTTGGTGTTGCTGCCGATCCTGACGTGGTCGTCGATGCCGATGGGCCGTTTGTCTCCCAGCGTCCGGGTCCCGAACTTGGTCGACCAGTTTCCGAGCTCCTCCGAGCGGACGACGACGACCGCGCCCGGAACCAGCATGTCCTTGACCAATTGCTCCAGCTTCGGCTGGAGGGCACGCGCGTAGGGCGGATCGCGGCGGCGAGCGCCGGTGTCGCTTGCCCAGGCCACGGTCGCAACGAGCGTCAATGCGGCGACCAACGACAGAGCGGTCCTTCGACCCGATTTCCGCATGCCATCGCCTTATCGACCGCTTCGCCGCGGGGGTTGAGCGATTGTGCTGTGCGAGGATGCCGACGTGCGCCGCCTGGTCGTACTGCTCACTGTCGGCATCGTTGTTCTGATCGGCGCCGCACCCGCGCCTGCGGACACGACCAATCCATGGTTGGAGCGGCGCGTCCTCAACATCGCCCACCAGGGCGGTGAGGACGAGTTCCCGTCCAACACGCTGTACGCGTTCCGGAAGGCGACCCGCGCCGGCGCCGACATGCTCGAGCTGGATGTCGGCGTCACACGTGATGACCAGGTGATCGTGATGCACGACACGAGCGTCGATCGCATCACCAACGGCAGCGGCCTCGT
>JALZAA010000216.1 GCA_030948625.1 Actinomycetota bacterium | reverse complement strand
CGAGTTCGTCCGCATGGACTTTGAGCGCGAAGCCGAGGAGCACGATCCCGACGAAGAGCGAGCCTGGGGGAAGTATCGCGTTAGCTCGGGCGGTACGGGATGCGCGTTACAGGCGGCGGCTCACCGCCGCTCCAGTCGACAGCCGGAGCGCGTGAGAGTTTCCCTAGCGACTCAAGCTCCGCGAGATCGTCTGCGACGTCCATGACGTCGAAGTACCAACCGTCGTCTGCAATATCGCCTAGCTCAATGCGCACATTTATGGCGTGAGCAGACTTTCCGGCGTCGTAAACGGCACGTACAGATTCGAGGAGTTCATCCTCGTCGATCACTATGCACCCGGACGGTAATCCGCGCAGCCTCTGGATCGTCTCCTCTCCCTGTTGCAAGACCTGCGGCGGCGGAACGACGCCTACGTCGGCGGGAAGCCTCGCGAGTACCCGAAGCGGTCGACGGGGAATGGCATCGCCAACGCAAGGCGACTGTTTCTCGGTATGGTGCAGCGTGGTGATCGTGTTCGCGCCGAGCACATTCCGTTCGCAGGGGGCCGGCGACATTCAGCCGAGCGTGGGGCGACTTCGGGAGAGTTCGTGCATTCGCTGAAGCGAGTCATCGTTCGACACTGGCTGCGTTCGCACGCGAAGATCGTTGCGTTCGCCGCCATCGTCTTTGGGATCGCTATCTACGTGGTAATGCGTTAGCGCAACGCCGGCGTTGTCCTCCGGCGGTCCGTGCGGCCTGCGCCGTTCAGTCGTTCACCAGCACGCCGCCGCGTCAAGCGTGACGCTGCGCAGCCCGTCTTCGTTGTATCTCGCCCAGCAACTCGACGGCACGCACGACGGCGAGTTACACCACTGCGGGGCTGCCGCCCCGACGGGCGCACTACGGGTGGGCGCAACTCGATTCCGTTAGGGCGGCACATTTGCTGGGTATCTGGCAAGCTGGCCGCCCGCAACACGACGGAAGAATTCAAGGTGAGCGAAATCAGAAACAAGACGCGCAATGCTGCACAGGCCGCCAAGGGTAAGGCGAAGGAAGCGGCCGGCGAGTCCACGGGAAACCGCAAGCTCAAGTCGAAGGGCAAGGCCGATCAGAAGAAGGCGAAGGCCAAGAAGACCGGCGAGAAGGTCAAGGACGTGTTCCGCTGATCGTTGCGGGGCCCGGGTCCGATCGGTTGTCGTTTGGGGCGAGTTCTTCGCGCCGTACCGTTGACCGTCGGAGGCTTCGGTGTGCCTTGAGGATTGGTTCCTGAACCGGGACGAGCGCGGCAATCCAAGCACCCTGATCGACCGCAGACGTCGCGACGGGACGGCGTGGACGACCGGAAACCGCGTCGAGGTGCTGGTCGACGGCGATGAGTACTTCCGCGGGCTGCACGGCGTGCTCTGCGCGCTCGGCCGCGGCGATTGCGTGCACTTCGCCGACTGGGAGGGCGACGCCGACGAGCGGCTGTGTGGGCCCGGCACCGAAGTGGGCCTCGTGCTCGCGGAGCTGGCGCGGCGCGGCGTGCACGTGCGCGGGCTTCTCTGGCGCTCGCACCCGCGCCAGGCGCATTTCGCGGAGCAAGACAACGTCGGATTCACGAAGGCCGTGGACCATGCAGGCGGCGAGGTACTGCTCGACGAGCGCGTGCGACGGGGTGGCAGTCACCATCAGAAGCTGGTGATCGTCCGGCGTGCGGAGGGACCCGATCGCGACGTTGCCTACGCGGGCGGGATCGACTTGTGTCACGGCCGCCACGACGATGCACGCCATGCCGGCGACGTGCAGGCGATCGACATCGCCGCGCGCTACGGGCCGCGTCCCCCGTGGCATGACGTGCAACTCGAGGTGCGCGGCCCGGCGATCGGCGACCTCGAGCACACCTTCCGCGAGCGATGGGAAGACCCGACTCCGCTCGACCACCACAACCCATGGCGCCGCGCGATCCGGCGGGTCATGGGGCAGCGGCGGCGGCCCGACCCGTTGCCGCCCGAGCGCGATGACCCCACGCCGTGCGGTACGCATGCGGTGCAGGTCGTGCGCACGTACCCGGCCAAGCGACCGCGCTACCCGTTCGCAGCCGAGGGCGAGCGGAGTATCGCCCGGGCCTACCTCAAGGCCTTCGCGCGTGCCCGGAGCCTCGTATATCTAGAAGACCAGTACCTGTGGTCAATCGACGCCGCTCGCGCGCTTGCCGACGCGCTCCGGTGTCATCCTGGGCTGCGCGTCGTCGCGGTCGTGCCCCGCTATCCGGACCGTGACGGCCGCGCGACGAGCGCCGCTGCGAGCATTGGACGTGAGCGCGTCACGAAGATCCTCCGCCGTGCGGGCGGGGATCGGGTGGCGGTGTACGACCTCGAGAACGCGGACGGGACGCCCGTCTACGTGCACGCCAAGGTGTGCGTTATCGATGACGTCTGGGTCGTGGTCGGCTCCGACAACCTGAACCGCCGATCCTGGACCCACGACTCCGAGATCTCGTGCGCGGTGATCGACGCGACCCGCGACGAACGCGCGCCCGTCGACCCCGGCGGGCTCGGGGACAGCGCGCGCCGGCTCGCGCGCGAGACGCGCCTGCGCCTCTGGCGAGAGCACCTCGGACGCGCCAGTGACGACGACGGCGATCTCGTCGACCCGGTCACTGGCTTCGCTGCCCTCGTCCGCTCAGCGGCTGAACTCGATCGCTGGCACGCGCCGGGGCAACACGGGAAGCGCCCTTCCGGCCACTTGCGCAACCACCCCCTCGAGCACGTGCGACTACCGGCTAGCTGGTGGGCGTACGCCATGCACCGCGTCATGCTAGATCCGGACGGACGGCCTCGAAGATTGGCCCGCGCGCGGAGGTTCTGAGGAAGCCCTCGGCACCGGCGGCCGAACGACCAGCAGCCCGCGACCGATGCCACCCACGTAAAAGTCGAGCCGAAGGACGAAACCGTTGCGGCAGCCGCTCACCCGCAATCCGAGTAATCCTGCGGCGATGCCGGGTAGATTTCGTTCATGGGAATCTTGATTGTCATTTTGGTCGTGCTAGCCATCATCGCGTTGGCCATGTACATCATTAGGAGACGCCGATAAGCCTCGGTCGGCTACCGACAGGGACCGCCCGGCGTGAAGTGCACCGACACGGTCGGCGCGTTCGGCTGGTTGCGAAGCTGGAGCGTCGGCGCGATTGATGCGGCCGAGTCGTTGCTCTCGGACGCGTTTATACGACCGATTGTCTATGACCTACTGTCGGAGTTGGTGCTCGGTAGCTGTCAGCTCATGCTGACGGCTCGGGGACCTTCTACGAGCAGCCGCACGCTGATGCGGGAGTTGCCGACCGAGTGGAACTTGATCGCCGATGTGCTATCGCCGTCGGTTGAGCAAAGCCAGGGAGTGGTTCGTTCGCTCAAGCGCGACGCTATCGATCGGTTTTGAATGGGACAGCGAGAACACGACCGTTACACGCTATGTAACGCGGTCGACGATGCCTTCTGGGCGCGCGTCGCGTCCAAGGACGATGCAGTCAAGCTCATTACGGAGACGAACGTCTCGAAGCTCCGCGCCTCCGTGGCATTCATCGCTCGACGAGGATGCAGCCCTCGGCTGAGTCACCGAACGTGAAGTCACCGCTAGTTAGCGAGGGCGATATCCAGCCATTGTTCGTTGAAGTCGAATCGCTTAGTTCCGTCAGGTCCGGCTCGGACTGGATGTACTCATGGGACCGATTGGCGTCGCGACGGCCCACTGCGCTGCCGGCGCGTAGCTCTAGCCGATCTGATTGCCGGGTAAGGATGTAACGGTGACTGGCAAGATCTCGCGGGCGGTTCAGGCGCTCCTCGGGCTTGAGTCGCCGACCGATGATCAGTTCGATGATCCGAGCTTTGAGTGGCGGCGACTCTTTGCGGAGGCGCTGGGCACCTTTTTTCTTGTACTTGTCGCCGCCGGAGCACCGGTGGTGAACGTGGTCAGCCATGGTCAGGTTTCATCTTCAGCGCAAGTCGTGGCGCCCGGGCTGATGGTTATGGCAGTCATTTATTTTCTGGGCGCGATCGGAGGTGCGCATCTCAACCCAGTAGTGACGCTTTCGTTCGCGTTGCGGCGCAACTTTCCCTGGCGGCGGGTACCTGGTTATGTCCTGATGCAGCTGCTGGGCGCTGTCCTGGCAGCCACGTTCTTGCGTGCAATGTTCGGTGACGTCAAAGACGTGGGCGCGACTCTGCCTCAAAACGGGGTGGGAGACCTCGAGGCGATGGTGCTCGAGGTGGTCCTCACCTTGGGGCTGGTCAGCGTGATCCTCGGCGTCGCGTCAGGAGCGCGCAACGTCGGCCCCAACGCCGCGCTTGCCATAGGGGGCTACATCGCGTTGGCGGGATTATGGGCCGCGCCAATCACGGGAGCATCGATGAATCCTGCGCGCTCCTTCGGCCCGGCCCTCGTTGCCAATCATTGGGACATGTTCTGGATCTATGTCAGCGGGCCGATCGGCGGTGGCTTGCTTGCGGTGGGATTCGCTTGGATCCTGCGCGGTGCCCCCACGCGGAGTGGAACAGAGTCCGCGCAGGGATCTCTCCCTGACAAACGGGCGCCGCGGAGCCGTCGTCGCCCGCGGAACACCACTTGACGATGTCACCGCCGTGACACGGTCCGAGCGACACTCAACTTTCATACAGCCCGAGAAGGTGCTCTGGGCACCGGCGGTTTCGGGAGTCTGGTTTGGCGGAGGGTTGAGCGGCGGTTGCCAGGCAGTCTGGTGACCCTTCTCCACGGTCTGCAAAAACTGCGGCAACGGCAGGACCACCGCCTGCCGCAGTGCGAGGTAGCCCCGACGACCTCGGCGCGCGGGTCAGCGACTCGGATATCCAGGAAGAGCAGTTCGGCAGTTCTGTGCGCCGGGTGACCTTGAACCGGGCTGCAGAACTCTACGGACCCTGGCCGACAGGGCGGTAGCGTCCCTAGGCGTTTCATTCTGAGCCGAGGCTCGGGATCAAGCTCGGACATTCTCGGACGAAGCCGAAGGACACTGATCGCGAATGGCAACCCGCGACGTGCGCAACGCCATCAACCACGTGGTCGTCGTCATGTTCGAGAACCGGTCGTTCGACAACCTGCTTGGCCGCCTCTATCAGCCGGGCGAGGTGGCATCGTTCGAGGGGGTCGTCGGCAAAGAACTCTCGAACCTGATCCCGAGGTGGGCCGAGCACGGCGCGGACCGCAAGGTCGTCCCCTACAGCGTCGCAGAGAATATGAAAACCCCGGACCCCGACCCGGGCGAGGAGTATCAGCACGTCAACACCCAGTTGTTCGGGATCATCGACCCGGAAGCCAACCGCGGCGTGTCGGCCGAGAAGATGGCTTCCCCGTTCAACGCGCCGGGTCCGGGTCAGGTGCCAACGATGGACGGTTTCGTCGCCGACTACCTCAGCGCCTTCACCGCCGAGATGGGCAGACAGCCCACCTACGGTGAGTACGCCCCGATCATGACCGGCTACACGCCTGAGCAGATGCCGGTTCTCTCCGGCATCGCTCGGGGCTTCGCGGTGTTCGATCACTGGTTCTGCGAGGTGCCGTCGCAGACGTTCACGAATCGGTCATTCTTCCACTCCGCCACGGCGTCGGGCTATGTCCTCAACCTCGGTCCGCCCGACTCGTTCCCGGTCCACAACACCGCGGAGACGATCTTTAATCGCCTCGAATCGAAGGGCCTGACCTGGCGGATCTACTGCGACCCGGCCGCGCACGTGTCGTTCACCGCGATTATCCACGCTGCCCGGCTCAAGGACCGCTTCGCCACGCACTTCTTCACGACGGATCAGTTCTACGAGGACGCCGCCAAGGGCGAACTGTCCGCCTACTCGTTCATCGAACCCAATCTCTTGCACGGACACAACGACATGCACCCGCCCGCGAACGCCCTGTTCCCCAGCGTCGCCTTGGACATCCCCTCCTCGTTGCTCGGAGGCGAGGCGCTCCTGGCCAAGGTGTACGACGCGGTGCGGACCTCGTCGTCCGCGGATGGTTCGAACGTCTACAACACGCTGCTCATGATCAACTTCGACGAGCACGGCGGCACCTACGACCACGTCCCCCCACCTCCGGCCCCGTCCCCCGACCCGGCCGGTCCCGCGGGTCAGTACGGGTTCACCTTCGACCGGTCCGGCATCCGCGTCCCGGCAATCGCCATCTCGCCGTGGATTCCCGAACGGACGGTCGTCAACGACGAGTACCGCCACACGTCGCTCATCCGGACCCTGCGCGAACGTTGGTCGCTCGGTGCCCCGCTGACCGCTCGAGACGCCGGCGCCCCAGACCTCGCCCCGCTGCTGTCGCTCGACACCCCCAGGGCACCCGAAGACTGGCCCGAAGTCATCCCGCAGGCCGTCCCCGAGTACGACGAATCCCTGCTCCCACGCGACAAGCCATTGACCACCATGCAAAAGGGGGGCATCTTCGCCGTCCTCTCAGTAGGCAAGTCGCTCGGACACCCCGTGCCCGACATGGCGCTCGACACCCCACTGAGCCTGGGCCAAGCAATCGTCCTCATAGGAGACCTGCTCGCGCACCTCTTCCCCAACCTGACCCCCATGTGAAACGGCGCGTCGATCGGGACAAGAAGCGCCCGCGCCGAGCGTCCTCGCTCACCACGACCAGAGCGCGCCAACGCACAGATTGCCCGTTCTGGTGCGAGGTCGATAGCACCTATGAGGTGACGGCCTCGCACCCAAGGGGTTCAAGTAGCACCCTTGAAACCGTCTCCCACCCTGCGTGGCGTCCAGGACGAGTGACTCCGACCATAACTAGAGCGGCCAGATGCCCTCAGCTACCTGCCGCCCCTGAGCGCCGCGCCCGACGTTCAGATCGATAGCCCAGATGTGCTGATGGTGCGGCGGCTCAGGTGGGCACTCCGGGTAGTCGGTCAGTTTGAGGTAAGCGTCCCGTGAACGATTCCCCTTCTCGAACAACTACGCCGGGACGTATCCCATATGCCCGGGGCGCTA
>JALZAA010000190.1 GCA_030948625.1 Actinomycetota bacterium | reverse complement strand
ATGGGCGGCCCGACCGTGATGACGTGGGGCGGCGAGGAGCAGAAGGAACGCCTGTTGCGGCCGCTGGCGACGAACCAGGAGATCTGGTGCCAGCTGTTCAGCGAACCGGGCGCGGGCTCCGACGTCGCCGGGCTGTCGACGAAGGCCGTGCGCGACGGCGACGAGTGGATCGTGAACGGCCAGAAGGTGTGGACCTCGCTCGCGCACATGGCCAAGTGGGGGATGCTGATCGCGCGCACTGACCCCGACGTGCCGAAGCACACGGGGATGACGTACTTCGTCGTCGACATGCAGGCGCCTGGCGTCACCGTGCGGCCGCTCGTCCAGATCACGGGCGACGCCGAGTTCAACGAGGTGTTCTTCGACGACGTGCGAATCCCCGACTCGATGCGTCTCGGTCCCGTGGGGGACGGCTGGCGTGTCGCGGTCACCACGCTCATGAACGAGCGCGTCTCGCTCTCCGGAGCGGGGTCGGTGAGCGGTGACACCATCGGCGGAAGCCCCGTCTCGCGCCTCATCGAGCACCACCGCGGGATCGCCGACGCGGACGCGCGCCAGCGTCTCGCGCAGGCCTACATCGAGAGCCGCCTCATCCGTCTCAACAACGAGCGGGCGGCGGCGAAGCGCAAGACCGGCCACGAGGTCGGCCCCGAGGGCTCCATCACGAAGCTCATGTCGGCCGAGTTCAACCAGCGCCTCCAGAAGCTGGCCGTGGACCTCGAGGGCATCGGCGGCGTGGCGTGGGAGGGCGGCGACACCGGGCAGCGGGGCGGCCGTCGTCCGACGTGGCTCGCCGACGGCGCCGATCCGGGCACCCTCGCCCGTGGATTCCTGCGAGCCCAGGCCAACACCATCGAGGGCGGGACGTCAGACATCATGCGCAACATCCTGGGGGAGCGCGTCCTTGGCCTGCCCAAGGAGCCCGACCCGTCGCGAGACGTGCCCTGGAAGGACGTCCTGCGCTCTTCCTAGATGGTCACCGACCGACGAGGTGGGTGCAGGGCTGATGAACCGCAAGCTGCGATCTTTCCTCAAGCGGCGTGGCGCCACACCGGAGGAGATCGCCCGGGCCGAGCGCGAGGGCAGGTTGCTCCTGCTCGCGTTCGACTACCAGCTCTTGCCGGGGCCGCCTCGCTACACCTTCGAGGAGGCGTGCCGTCGAGCCGACTTCGACCTGGAGACGGCGAGGCGGCTGTGGCGTGCGCTCGGGTTCCCCGACCCGCCCCGCGACGCGCGGCTGTTCCGGGACGAGGACGTCGAGGCGATCATCCTGCTCCGGCGGCAGATCGAGTCCACGATCGTTCCGGTCGGCGAGAACAACGAGTACTTCGTGCAGATCGTGCGGGTCATCGCGGGTTCGTTGGCGAAGATCGCCGAGGTGGAGAGCGACGCGCTGGCGACCGCAGTACGCGATCGACGACAGACGGGGATGCCCGAAGACGAGATCGCCGCCGAGGTCACCGATGCGCTGGACTGGTCGAGGCTGTCGCGACTCTTCGACTACGCGTTGCGACTGCAGCTGCGCGCGTCGGCGCGCCGGAAGCTGACCGCGACCAACCCCACGGCGGTTGGCGCCGAGGACCTCGCGGTCGGATTCGTCGACCTCGTGGGTTACACGGCGTTGAGCCAGGAATTGGAGCCTGAAGAGCTCGCGGCGCTGGTCAGCCGATTCGAGGAGCTCGCGTACGACACTGTCACCGAGTACGCGGGTCGCGTCGTGAAGACCATCGGCGACGAGGTCATGTTCGTCGACGCCGAGATCGCGAACGCAGCACACATCGCGCTGCGGCTCACGGAACGGTCGGCGGTGGACGACCTGCTGCCCGAGGCGCGCGCGGGCCTCGCTGCCGGATCCGTGGTGTCGCAGGAAGGCGATTATTACGGTCCCGTCGTGAACTTGGCGAGCCGACTCGTGGACGTCGCTCGGCCCGGGACTGTCCTGGTGTCCACCGAGGTGCACGACGTCCTCGCCGACGATCCCGCGTTCGTCTGGCACCGGCTCCGTAGCCGGCGCCTCCGCGACATCGGCCGGGTCGAGGTGTGGGCGCTCGAGCGCGCCCGGGAGCAGGTGCGGGAGCGCTAAGAATCGGGCGCCAATCGCGTGCGATACGGTCGCGGAAGATGGCTGCCACAGCTCAGGACCGCGCCGGCAACCCGCTGTGCATGCTCGCCGTGCACGCGCACCCGGACGACGAGGCGTCGAAGGGCGCCGGCACCGTCGCGAAATACGTCGACGAGGGGATCCGCAGCGTGCTCGTGTGCTGCACGGGCGGCGAGGCCGGTGACATCCTCAATCCTGCGGCCGACACGCCCGACGTGCGCGCGAACCTCGCCCAGGTCCGCATGGACGAGCTGCGCGCGAGCGCCGACGCGATCGGCTACGACGCGCTCCACATGCTCGGCTACCACGACTCCGGGATGCCGGACACGGAAACGAACGCGCGGCCCGACAACTTCGCGAACGCGCCGCTCGACGAGGCGGTAGGCAGGCTGGTCCAGGTGATCCGCGCCGAGCGCCCGCAGGTGATCGTGACGTACGCCGAGGACCGCGAGTTCTACCCGCACCCCGACCACATCCGGGTGCACGAGATCTCGGTCCCCGCGTTCGACGCCGCCGGCGACCCCGACCGCTACCCCGACGCGGGCGAACCGTGGCAGCCGTCGAAGCTGTACTACATGGGTTGGTCGAAGCGCCGCGTCCTCGCGCTCCACGACGCGTACATCCGTCACGGGCACGAGAGCCCGTTCGAACGCTGGTTCGAGCAGGGATTCCCCGATCACGACGACCGCTTCACCGCCCACGTCGACATTGGCGGTTACCTCGATCGACGGCGCGCCGCGCTGCTCGCCCACCGCACGCAGGTCGACCCCGAGGGCTTCTGGATGCGGTTGCCCGACGAGGTCGTGCGTGACACGTTCCCCTGGGAGGAGTACATCCTGGCCCGCTCGCTCGTCGGTCCGACCATGTCCGAGGGTGTCCCCGAGGATGATCTTTTCGCCGGCCTCCGCGCCGAAGTCCCGACCGCGCGCTAGCAGCCGGGCTTCCTGGGGAACACTCCCGGTCTTGTTCCGAACGCGTCCTCCCCGAGCCAAGCCGTGAGGCGCCGGAAGGTCTTCGTCGTCCAGTGCGTGACCTTCGCGGTCATGGTCGCCTCAGCCGTGCTGGGCTGGAGGCTGGCCGACGCCGAAGGCACGCTCGCCGCCGTCCGGGCCGGCCTGTTCGGCCTGTTCACGCTGGCGGCGTTCACCCTGTTCGTGGTGGTCCTGATCGACTTCGACCGGTGGGTCGACGACGTGCGCCCGTACCCGAAACGGGCGATCCGAGGACGGGCGGGCCGGGGAACCCGGACGGTCGCCCGGCTGACGGCATCGATCCTCGCCGGCTATGCGACCGTCATGACGTGGCTCTGGTCGTGGGTCGGCGCCGCGTTGGCGTGGGCCATCGGCGGCATCGGTATCGGGCTGACCTGGTCGTGGGTGCGGGTGGGCGACGGGATGTCGTGGGTGCTCGTTCCGTACCGCGCCGGCGCCGGTCGCTTGTGGTCGTGGGTCGGCTCGGGATCGTTGTGGGCTTTCGGCCACGCGGGGACAGGCCTCACCTCGCTGTGGGTGTGGCTGGGGCGCAGGGGCTCCTGGGCGCTGGTTCGGTATCGGGCGGGCGCGGGGTGGCTGTGGTCAACCGCGGGACGAGCGGTCGCATTGACGCTCGCGCACGTCGGCGCCGCGCTGACATCGCTGTGGGTGTGGCTGACGCGTCGGGGCGCTTGGCTCTTGGTTCGCTTCCGCACCGCCATGACCTTGGTGTGGGGGTCGGCCGGCGCGGCGCTGTCGTGGGGGCTACGCGGCGCCGGTGCGACGTTGACGTCGTTGTGGGTGTGGCTGGCGCGCGCGGTGCCGTGGCTCTTGATTCGCTTCCGCGCTGCGATGAGCGTGCTTTGGTCGTCGGTCGCCGCCGCGCTCGTGTGGGCGCTGCGCGGTGGCGGCGCCGTGCTCTCCTCGCTGTGGGTGTGGTTGGGTGGCGTCGGTGTATCAGTCGCCGTTGGTTGCGGCGAAGGAATCAGTCGCATGTGGCACGCCACGATCGGCGGTGCGCACGGAGCAACGACGATTCCACGCAAGAGCTGGTACACGACCGCTGTCGACAGCGTGTTCGGGATCCCGCCTCACGAAACTTCGCGCGACGCTCCCCGCCGTTCCCGCGCCTCTCGTCGTCCGGGTTCGGGCCGACGAGGGCGTGTCCAGCGGCCGACGTTCCGCGACGACGAGAGCATCGGCTCTCCGCCCGCGACCCGACCCACGGCGGACGTTCCCGGTATCGGAGAGCCCGGAGCGCGTTACGTGGGTCGGCAGGTCACTCGCCGAGGGGAACGGCGAAAGTCCGAGGAGCTGCTTTCCGCCGCGTTGGCGCGATTCCGCTCAACCGTCAAGCAGCCACGCGATCGCGACGCCGGCCGCGACGCTTGAGCTCTTTGGCGGAGATTCGTTCGCCGGATCGCGAACTTTCCCTTTTCAAATCCGTCTCGCGGCGCGACGGTAGCGACGAACAGCGA
>JALZAA010000178.1 GCA_030948625.1 Actinomycetota bacterium | reverse complement strand
CGCCCGCGCCGGCGCCGCCCGCGCCGCGACCCACGTCGCCGGTGCCGTCGAACCCACCGGGTAACGGCGGTGGCGGTGGCGGAGGGAACTGACCGCCGCGATGGCAGGAACCGGGCGTTCGCACCGTTAGGCTCCTGAGAGTGGCTGCAGATGCTTCGGTGACGCTCGACACGCTGCTGGAGCTCCAAGACCGCGACATCGCAATCGACCGGCTGCGCCACCGGCGGGAGACCCTCCCGGAGCGGGCCAGGCTTGCAAGTGTCCGCACGGAGCTCGAGGCAGTCGAGAAGCAGCTTGCCGACGCGGTGACGCGGCGCGACGACGCCGTCCGAGAAGAGCGCCGCTTCGACGACGAAGCCGGATCCTTGGAGTCGAAGGCAGCCGAAGTCGAGCGACGGATGTACTCGGGTGAGGTGACGTCCCCGCGCGAGCTCCAGTTGCTGCAGGCGGACGTCGAGCAGCTCCGTCGTCACCGCCGCGGCCTCGAGGATCGTGAGCTCGACGTGATGGAGCGACGCGAGTCACTCGACGTCGAAGTCGCACGGTTCGAGGGGCGAGCGGGGGAGCTGCAGGTCGAGGCGATGCAGCTGGGCTCCACGCTGTCTGCCGACGAGGCGGAGATCGACGAAGCGCTCGGCGGCGAGCGCGCGGCCCGCGACGAGCTCGCGGCGATCCTCGACGCGGCGCTGCTCGAGGATTACGAGCAACGCCGCGAGCGGGCCCGTGGCGTCGGCGCCGCTCGCCTGGTCGGCACGACGTGCCAGGGCTGCCACTTGTCGATCCCGTCGGTGGAGGCGGAGCGCATCCGCACGAGCCCCCCGGGAACCGTCGCGCACTGCGACAACTGCGGCTGCATCCTCGTTCCGTGAGCACGCGCCAGGAGGTTTTGATCTACGCCGACGGCGGCGCGCGAGGGAATCCGGGACCGGCTGCTATCGGCGCCGTGGTCCTCGACCCGTCGACCGACCCGCCGACCCGACTCGCCGCCGTCAGCGAGACGATCGGCGTCGCGACGAACAACGTGGCCGAGTACCGCGCGCTCGTCGCCGGGCTCGAGGCCGCTCGTCCGTTTCGGGCGCGCCGCGTGCGTGTCCGCCTCGACTCCCAGCTGCTCGTCCGTCAGCTCGAGGGCGCGTACCGCGTGAAGCAACCGCATCTGCGTCCCTACTTCGAGCGGGCGAAGGAGCTCCTGAAGGACTACGACGACATCGACATCGCGCACGTCCCACGCGAAGAGAACACCGAAGCCGACGCGCTGGTGAACGCGGCGCTGGATCGCGTCTGACCGGATGCTCCTCTGGTACGTGGGGCTGTCGGTGGTCATCGTGCTCTTGGTGTTCCAGAGCTCGGGGGTCGATTACCGCCTCGTGGCGGTGGGATCGCTGCTCCCGCTCGCCATCGACCTGCCCGCCCGGCGCCTGTGGCTCGGCCACACGCTGCTCGCCAGCGTGACGCTGCTCGTGCTCGTCATGCTCGTGACCATCGGCCGGCCGCGTTTGCTTCGCCGCCGGCTCCTGTGCCTGCCCATCGGCGCGTTCTGCGGGCTCGCGCTATCGGCGGCCTGGACGAACACCGACGTCTTCTGGTTTCCGTTCACCGTTTCGACGCTTCCCGACGCGCCGTTGTTGCCCGCGCCCGGCATCGTCCTGCTCGAGGAGTTGGCGGGCCTCGCCGCGATCGTGTGGGTCGTGTACCGGTGCGGGCTCCGCGATCCGGCCCGGCGCGACGAGCTCGTGCGCACGGGACGGCTCCGTGAGGCGGCGTGACGATGATCGTGTTCGCGCGGCACGGTGAGACGCCGCCGAACCGCGAAGGGTTGCTGTTGGGGCGCGCCGACCCGCCGCTCACCGATCGGGGACAGCAGCAGGCCGATGAGCTTGCGGGCCGGCTGGCTAGTCGCGGCCCGACGAAGATCATCACGAGCCCGCTGCGACGAGCGCGCGAGACCGCATCACCGATCGCTGCCGCCTGCGGTGTGCCCGTCGAGATCGACGACCGGCTGATCGAGATCGACTACGGCGAGTGGGAGGGCCAGCCGTTCGCAGGGCTCGACGCCGACATCGTCGCCCGGTGGCATCGCGACCCCGACCTCGTTCCCCCGGGGGGCGAGAGCCTCGTGACCGTCGCCGCCCGGATGGCGGGGTTCTGCGAGGAGATCCTCGGCGACGAGACGGCGGGCACCGTCGTCGCCGTCAGCCACGTGTCGCCGATCAAGGCCGCGGTGACGTGGGCGCTGCGTGTCTCGCCCGAGCTGGCGTGGCGCATGCGCCTGGACGTCGCGTCCCTCACGCGCGTCGGCCGCGACCCCGTGCTGCTCAGCTTCAACGAAACCCTGTGATGCGTGCGTAGAGCATCAATATGTTGCTTCAGGAACGCATCTACTCCGCGCGGACGGGGATCGACGGGCCGCGTGCGGGGCGGGCGTGGGCGCCGGCGGCGTCGACGACGAAGCGGCCTTCGCCGGGACCGTCTGCCACCGGCATGCCGAGCGCATCGAGCAACGCGACGTCGGCCTCGGGTTGCCTGCCGATCGTGGTGAGGTAGTTGCCGATGATCAGCGCGTTCGCTCCCGCGAGCAGTCCCATGGCCTGCAGCTCCCCCAACACGCGCTCGCGGCCTCCGGCGAGACGGATCCACGCGTCGGGCATGACGAGCCGGAACAGTGCAATTGCCTGGAGCGCCTCGCGGGGCGAGAGCACGGACTGGTCGCCGAGCGGCGTGCCCGGGCGCGGGTCGAGGAGGTTGACGGGTACCTCGCACGGCGCCAGCGCGGCGAGCTCGAACGCGAAGTCGATGCGCTGCTCGAGCGTCTCGCCCATGCCCAGGATCCCGCCGCAGCAGAGCTCCATCCCGGCGTCACGCGCGAGTTGCGCTGTGGCCACGCGATCGTCCCATGTGTGCGTGGTGCAGATCGACGGGAACACCTCTCGGCACGTCTCGAGGTTGTGGTTGTAGCGACGCACGCCGGCCGCGGCGAGTCGCTCTGCCTGCTCCCGCGTCAGGAGTCCGAGCGAGCACGCCACCTCGAGCCCCGTGTCCCGGTGGACGGCGTCGACCGCGTCGAGCACCTTGCGCAGCAGTCGCTCCTCCGGGCCGCGCACGGCGACGACGATGCAGAACTGCGTCGCGCCTGCATCACGCGTCGCACGCGCAGCGGCGACGACCTCATCGAGGTCGAGGAACGCGTACACGTCGACACCCGTCTCGAACCGGGCCGACTGCGAGCAGAACGCGCAGTCCTCGGGGCACGCGCCGGACTTGGCGTTGATCAGGCTCTCGAGCTCGACCTCGGGCCCGCAGTACGCGAGCCGCACACGGTGCGCGAGCGCGACGAGATCCGGCAGCTGGTCGAGCGGCTGCGCTGCTACTTCCGCCACCTCGCCGCGGGTGAGGGGGCGGCGCTCATCGAGCAGGGCGCGGGCGGCGGCGGCGAGCGGCATGCGTGGCTCCGGCTGGTTCGGGATGGACCCGGGGGAGCGTAGAGGCTTCACCCGCGACGCGCCGGTCCTGCTCCCTCGCCATCGGACCACACGACCGCGAGCAGGTGACGCGGCTGGTGCACACCTCGCAGCTCGCGCAGTCCCCGGTCCCGGAGCTCGAGTTGGCCCCCGACGTAGTCGGCCACGGGCTCGGTGACGAGGATCTCCCCGGGATCCGCTTCCCCGGTCACGCGCGCAGCGAGGTTGACGACCCGGCCGATGAGGTCGCCGTCGTCGTGGACGGCCTCACCAGCGTGCACGCCGATGCGCAGCTGGAGACCGAGGCCCGCGGCTGCGACCCCTTCGATGTCGCGCTGCATGTCGACGGCACACAGCACCGCATCACTCGGATTCGGGAACTGCGCGAGGAAGCCGTCGCCCTGAGTGCCGACTTCCTCACCACCTCGCGCTGCGAATGCGGCGCGCACGAACTCGCGGTAGCGCGCGACCACGCTCGTCCATTCCTCGTCACCGACCTCTTCGGTGAGACGGGTGGAGTCCACGATGTCGCTGAACATGACGGCAACCCACCGCTTGACGGGACCTTGTGTGGGCTGCTTTCGGTCGCGACGCCGCACAGCGAGCGAGCGCAGCATCTCCGCGAGCGCGTCGCCCAGCTGGGCCCCGACCTGCGTCCCCGCCCGGGCCATGCGTTGCGCGGCGCGCTCTGCCGCCTTCTGGCGACGCCGGCGGGCGCGGTCGCCGAAGAGCTTGGCGACGACGAACCCGAGATGGACGACGAGGGCGGCCGCGGCGGCGAGGAACACCCAGATGGGCCAGAAGCCGAGCTTGCGCGAGAGGGTCGGATCCCGCGCGAGCTCCGACAGATCGCCGAACGAGCCGCTCGTCAGCGCCCACGCCGCGGCGAGAAAGCCGCACACCGCGACGGAAGCGAACAACTGGATGACGAAGAACTGCACCCGCACCCCCGGCTGGCGGTCACGAGGATTCTCGCAGAGGCAGCGTTGCCTTGCCTCCGTCGTACACGATGTGGTTTCCCTCGACGCGTGCTTCGGGCGTGAGCCGGTGCGGCGCGACACGGCCGTCATGGAAGAGGTGCTCGACCGCGAAGCCCCGAAGCAGGATGGCGGCATCGGCGAGCAGGCGCCGGTGGCAGCGCCACCAGACGCTCTCCGCGCACATCACCGCAGTGCGCTCCTCCTCGGCCCCGGCCAGCAGCTCATCGAGGGCGGTGACGAACTCGGCGGTCTCCATGTGGTCCGCGTACCCACGAAAGCCGGGGACGCGCAACGCGGCGTGCGCTGAGTCCGGTCGCGCGGTTCGCCGCCCGCCGAGGCGCGGCTCCCACCGGTACGTGACCCCGGCGTCGACCAGCCAGCGCTCCATCGCCTCTCGCCGGAAGTGTGGATGGCGGCGGCTGGCCGGGAACGACCGCACGTCCACCAGCCCGTCGACCCCCGCGTCGACGATGAGCTGTGTGAACGCATCCGCCGGCAGCGTCCCGTGTCCGACCGTCAACAGGCTCACCAGCGGAGCTCCATGCGTAGCCCGCGGGCGTCGCGCGTAGAAACGGCGGGGACGCGGGACGCAATGCCGCCCGCGATGCGTCGTGCGCTCCATTCGAGCGCGCACGCGTCGAGCACGTCATCGAGTGCCGCGCCCGCCGGACGCGGGGGTACCTCGACACCCACTCGCGCGAGCAGAGTGCGTCGGTGACGCGCGCCGGTTGTTTTTCGCTTCGGCGCCAGCACCGGCGAACCTCCGTCCATCGCGGCGAAGCTGAGCTCGGGGTGCACCTCGAACACGCGCGACTGGAGCTCCGGAGTCATGACCGTGTCGACGTCCTCGATCCGTGGCAGCAGGTTCAGGGTCTGGAGTGTCAGCCGGCCACCTCGCCGGCGAGCCTCCGCGAGCGTCCGCGCGCCCAGTACCGGCCGAGGCGGCGCCGAGAACACCGAGGCGCGTTTCGGCCCGAGCTGCTCCCGCGCCGCGCGATCGACATCGCGTCCTCCCGGCTCGTGCCGGTCGGCGAGCCCGATCGGGATGTCGACGGCGACGACGGTGTCATCCGGGAGCGCGCTCAGCGCCCCGGCGAAGTCGCCGTGGACGACTGCATGCCCCTTGTGCACGACGACCCAGCCGCCGCGGCATCCGTCGACACCCGCCACCGGCACCACGCGTCCGAGAATACGTACGATTGGTTCGTGCCCGAACGTGTCGAGGCCGATGTCGCCGTGGTCGGCGCGGGAATCGCCGGGCTCATCGCGGGACGCGACCTCGTGGCGGCAGGCAAAGAGGTGGTGGTGCTCGAGGCGCGTGATCGAGTCGGCGGCAGGGTCCTCAATCACGAGCTGTCCGACGGCTCCGTCGTCGAGCTCGGCGGCCAGTGGATCGGCCCCACGCAGCTCCGGATGGCGAAGCTCACCGCCGAGCTCGGCCTCGAGACGTTTCCTACCTACAACACGGGCGAGCACCTCCTCCACGTGGGCGGCCGGCACGTCCGGTACCGGACGCGCCCGCGCCTCGGCGCACTCGCTCTGGCCGACATCGCCCAGGCGCAGACTCGCTTCGATCGCCTCGCCGGCCGTGTCCCGCTCGAAGTGCCGTGGGCCGCGGAGCGCGCCGAGGCGCTCGACGCCCAGACGTTCGAGACATGGATCCGCCGCAACGCCCGCACCACCACGGGGCGCGAGATGCTGCGGTTGTACGCCGAGGGCGTGTTCGCCGCCGAGGCGTCGGACTTCTCGCTCCTCCACGCGCTCTTCTACACGCACTCGGGCGGGGGAGTGGACGCGCTCGCAGGCACCCACGGTGGCGCGCAGCAGGATCGTTTCGTCGGCGGCTCGCAGCTCGTGCCGATCAGGCTGGCGGAGCAGCTCGGGGACCGGGTTCGGCTCAGCGCGCCCGTGCGCCGCATCGACCAGCAGGGAACCAGCGTCACCGTGATCGCCGACCACGTACAGGTCAGCGCCGAGCGCGTGATCGTCGCTCTTCCCCCGACGCTCGCGGGCCGGATCGCATACGACCCGCCGCTTCCCGGCGTGCGCGACCAGCTCACCCAACGCGTGCCGGCGGGCTCGGTGATCAAGAGTCACGCCGTGTACGACACGCCGTTCTGGCGCGACGACGGCCTCACCGGCCAGGCGACCGGCGACCGCGGGCCCGTCAAGGTCGTTTTCGACAACTCGCCTCCGGGCGGCACGCCCGGCGTGCTGCTCGCGTTCCTCGAGGGCGCGGCCGCTCGCCGCCTCAACCGGGTCGACGCCGACGAGCGCCGCGTCGCGGTCATCGGGTCCCTCGCGAGCTTCTTCGGCCCTCGAGCGCGCGACCCGATCGAGTACGTCGAGCTGGACTGGTCCGAAGAGGAATGGACCCGTGGGTGCTACGGCGCCCACTTCCCGCCCGGGGTGTGGACCCAGTACGGGCCGGCGCTGCGCGCGCCGACGGCGCGCATCCACTGGGCAGGCGCAGAGACGGCGACGGTCTGGAGCGGCTACATGGACGGCGCCGTGCAGTCCGGGGAGCGCGCCGCCGCGGAGGTCATCCAGGCGGCGCCGTAGCTACGCCTTCGCGCTCGTGCGGAGGCACCCACCCGCAACGGGCGTGAGCTGATAGACGCGGATGGTCGGACCGCCCCGATCGGCGTTCGGGCGGAACTCGTGCAGCAGGCACGCCTGCCGGCTCAGCTGGCGGTAGAAGCCGGCTTCTCTCGGATAGCGGTGTGGGTGGTTCGTGTACGGATCGCTCATGCCCGCGTCGGTCATCAGATACTGGAAGCCATCCCGCCGGTACCGGTCGAGCGTCCAGCCGCCGATCGGGAGCGCCGAGCGGTACTTGACCCGCAGGCCCGTGCCTTGGAGCGGCGCAGTCTTGAGCTCCCTTGCGACGGTGCTGCCGGGCGGCAGGTGCGCCCGGATCCATTCCCGTGCGGCGACGCGCGTGCTCGGCCGCGAGTCGATCACGTTGAGCTCGACGACGCTTCGGGCGGGAATCACCGCCAACATCGCCACTCCCGCGATCACCGCGGGGGCGAATACCCGCTGCCCGGCGCGCGCCTGCACGGCCCTTGCAGCAGTGACGAGCGCGTAGGCGGCGAAGAGCATGGCAATCGGAAGCATTGGCAGCGGCCATCGATTCCAGTGCAGCTTCGATGCGCTGATCGCGACGAGCAAAGTGACGATGGCCGTGATCAGGAGCA
>JALZAA010000173.1 GCA_030948625.1 Actinomycetota bacterium | reverse complement strand
GCGACGTACAAGCCAACTGATCCCATCGTCATGATGGGCGACTTCAACGTCGCTCCCGAGGATCGTGACCTGTGGTCGCCGAAGGCCTTCGAGGGAGACACACACGTCACCGAGCCCGAGCGCGCCGCCGTTGCGCGTCTGCGCGACTGGGGCTTCGTCGACGCGTTCCGCCTCGTGTACCCCCAGGACCGGCTCTTCACCTACTGGGACTACCGGCGAGGCGACTTCCACCAGCACCGGGGGATGCGCATCGATCTCGCTTACGTGACCGAGCCGCTGGCGGAGAGGGTCAGATGGGCGCTGGTCGACCGGTTCGCCCGGAAGGGCAAGCTCCCGTCCGACCACGCACCAATGCTGATCGACATCGACGTCGACCCGGATGTCGACGCGTCGTCAGCGCAAGGTCCGTAGCATTGCGGTCATGGCCGACACCGAGACCCGCGACCTCCTCGACCGGTTCAACGCGGCATGGGGCGAGCACGACCTCGACACCGCGCTCGCGCTGTGCACCGACGACTGCGTCTTCGAGAGCACGGGGCCGGCGCCCGACGGGGAGCGGCACGAAGGGAAGGATGCGGTGCGGGCGGCATGGAAGCCGGTCTTCGACGACACCCGCGCCTCCTTCGAGACCGAGGATGCGTTTCCAGCCGGAGACCGGTACGTCCAGCTGTGGCGATACGGCTGGGGCGACGGCCATGTGCGCGGCGTCGACGTGATTCGTCTCCGCGACGGCAAGGTGTGCGAGAAGTTCTCGTACGTGAAGGGCTGACTGCGCCGGACCGCCTAGGCGACGACAGGCGCACCGTTGACGAAAGCCAAGCGCACCACGAACAGATTGCGCGCGCCGCCCGGGTATCCGACCTTCCCGCGCACCCAGGCGTGCAGCGCCATCCAGAGCTGGCCCCGCTCGTCGACGAACACGTCCTCGCCGCCCGGGCCCTCCGCCTTGTCGGTCGACGTGAGCCAGGGTCCGTCCACCGGTTTCGTGCACGGCCCCAAAGGCGTGTCACAAACCGCGTAGCTCACGGCGTAGCTCGAGGTCGACCAGTCGTTGCCCGAGTAGAAGAGGTAGTAGCGGCCCTCGTATCCGACCATGCTCGGGGCCTCCACAACGCCGGCCTCCCAGCTCTGGTTCGCTTGGACAAGCGGCTGAGCCTCGCCGACGAGGCTGCGTCCGTCAGCCGCCAGCTCTTGCGAGACGATCCCCTGTGCCTCGTCGCTCTTCCAGAGGAGATAGGCGCGGCCGTCCGTATCGACGAGAGGGCTCGGGTCGATCGCTCCTCCGTTCACGGGACACACGAACGGACCGGTGGAGTCGTCGACGAACGGTCCGCCCGGTTGCGGGGAGAACGCCCATGACAGGCACTGCCGGTCGGGATCGCGGGCGCGGGTCGTGTAGTAGAGGATGAAGCCGTCCGGGCGCGGCAAGACGGCCGGCGCCCAGACGGTGCCTGGCGACGACCACGCAGGGAGCTTCGGGAGCGCTTCCGTAGTACGCGCGGTGCCGAAGAGGCCGCCCGAGGTCAGCACCGGGACGTGACGGTCCTGGTTGTCGGTCGAGTACGCGTAGTACGTGTTCCCGACGCGCAGCACAGAAGGGTCGGCGAAGTCGTGGCAGAACACGGTCGACCCCTCGCCGCGTAGCGCGGACCGAACCTTCCCGGCGAGGCCGCCGCTACCCCCGATCGGGGGGGCGCGCAGCCGGCTCGGTCTGCGAACCAGGCGTGCCGGGCCGGAACTCGATGCCGGCACACTGCGCCTCCTCGACCATGGGCGCGACGACGGCGACTGCAAGCCACGCCAAAAGCCAGACGGAAGCAGCCAGCGCGATCGCGATCGCCAAGATCTTGCGCGTGCCTCGCTGCATCACTCATTCGACCACGCCGGACGTCAAACGTCGCGTCGGGGTGCGACGATCAGATACGCCGCAGCTGCGCCCCCAAGTGGAACTGACGAGGTCGGCCGACGGCCGCCATTTCGAGCTGGTAACGCATGACGTCGCCGTCGACGTCGAGGATGCGACGCACGTCCGTCACTTCTTTTGCCGTCGGCGTGCGAGCGATGAGCGTGCTCGTCAGTTCGACGCGGCGGTCGCGCACGACGCCCTCGTCCACTTCGACAAGCCCCGATGGACGCGCGATCACGAGCTCCAGGTGCCCGCCGGGCTGCGGCCGGAGGTAGCCGGCCTCGGTGTGCAGCGGGCGCCCGTCATCGAGTGCCCACGTGCGCTCCGTGTACGACACGAACGGCTTCCCGACGTGGCCGAAGACGAGTTCCTCCCGGTAGCCGAAGTCTTCGATCGTCGGATACTCACCTCGGCCTTCACCGCGCCACTCCCCCAGCAGGAAGGCCAGCACCTCGACGTCGGGATGGAGCGGTGGTGTCATTGTCGAGATTGTGGCCCACCGCCTGTGACCGACGTCATCTGGAGGTCGAAGGGGGCGCCGGCAGATGATGGGCTTGACTTATCGGTGATAACCGAACTGCTCGGGGGCGCATGCTCGGTCGCATCGGTCGCTTCACGGTCCGCCATCGCAAGGCGGTCCTCGTGGGCACGGCGCTCTTCTTCGTCGCCGCGGGCGCCTTCGGGGGCGGGGTGGCATCCCGCCTGACCAACGGCGGCTTCGACGACCCTGCCTCGGAATCCTCCCGGGCCCGGAGGGCCATCGATCGCGAGTTCGGACGACAAACGCCCGACCTCGTGCTCCTGGTGAGCGCGAAACACGGCACCGTCGATGACGGGGATGTCGTCGCGGCCGGGAGCGCGCTGACGGCCCGGCTGGCGTCCGAGCGGACGGTCGCTCGAGCCGTCTCGTACTGGAATCTCGGCAATGCGCCGCCCTTGCGCAGCACCGACGGTGATCAGGCGTTGGTGATCGCCACGTTGCGCGGTGACGAAGACGAGAGACATGACGCCGCGACGGAACTGTCGCCGCGGTATTCGGGCAGTCGTGGACCGGTCACCGTCGGCGTCGGCGGTTTCGCCGAGGCGTTCCGCCAGGTCAACGAGCAAACCGAGAGCGACCTGGTGCAGGGCGAGTTGCTCGCGTTCCCGATCGTGCTCGTCCTGATGGTGCTCGTGTTCGGGAGCGTGGTCGCGGCGGGGCTTCCGCTTGTCGTCGGCGCGCTCGCGATCGTGGGCACGTTCCTTGTGCTCCTGGTCATCTCGTCGTTCACCGATGTCTCGATCTTCGCCCTGAACCTGACCACCGGCTTGGGACTCGGCCTCGCAATCGACTACAGCCTCTTCGTCGTCTCGCGGTACCGGGAGGAGCTCGACGGCGGGGGCAGCGCGCACGAGGCCGCCATCCGTACAGTGCAAACGGCGGGCAAGACCGTCGCGTTCAGCTCGCTCACCGTGGCGGTCTCGCTGGCCGCGCTTCTCGTTTTCCCGCTCGCGTTCCTGCGCTCGTTCGCGTACGCGGGGATCGGCGTGTCGTTGCTCGCGGGCTTCGTCGCGGTCGTGTGCCTTCCGGCGTTGCTCGCCATCCTTGGACCGCGGGTGAACTCGATTCGGCTCTGGCGGCGGACGCCCAAGCCCGTTGGCACAGGCGCGTGGCACCGCATCGCCGTGTTCGTCATGCGCCGTCCCGTACCCATTGCGATCGCCGTCGTCGTCGTGCTCGTCGCGCTCGGCTTGCCCTTCCTGCGCATCCAGTTCGGGCTGCCCGACGACCGGGTGCTGCCCGCCGACGCCTCCAGCCGCAGGGTGCAGGACGACATCCGGACCAGGTTCTCCTCCGACGAGAGCCGGGCGCTCCAGGTCGTCGCGGTCGACATCTCAGACCCCGCCGCCCGCGCCGACGACCTCGACCGCTACGCCGCGTCCTTGTCTCGCCTGCGTGGCGCGGCCCGTGTGGACGCCATCACCGGCAGCTACGTGGACGGGCAGAAGGTCGCCGAGCCCGGCCCTCTGAGCCCGCGGTTCCTGGCCGCCCACGCAGTCTGGGTGTCGGTGGTCCCGTCGGTGGAGGCGTACTCCGCCGCCGGTGAGCGACTCGCCAAGGACGTGCGCCACACGCCGGCGCCGTTCCGCGCTCTCGTGACCGGGCCGGCGGCCGAGCTCGTCGACTCGAAGGCGTCGCTGTTCGCGCGTCTGCCGATCGCGCTCGGGCTCGTCGCGCTGGCGACGTTCGTGTTGCTGTTCCTCATGTTCGGCAGCATCCTCGTGCCGATCAAGGCGCTGATCCTCAATGTGCTGAGCCTCAGCGCGACATTCGGCGCGCTCGTGTGGATCTTCCAGGACGGCCACCTCTCGGGCGTGCTCGACTTCACGCCCACCGGAACGCTGCCGGCGTCGGTGCCGCTGCTCTTGTTCTGCGTCGCGTTCGGTTTGTCGATGGACTACGAGGTCTTCCTGCTGTCGCGGATCAAGGAGGAACACGACCGCACGGGCGACAACACCGCCTCCGTCGCGCTCGGGCTCGAGCGGACGGGCCGCATCGTCACTGCGGCCGCCGTCCTGATCAGCGTGGTGTTCCTCGCCTTCGCGACATCCCGAGTGTCGTTCATCAAGATCTTCGGCCTCGGGCTGTCGATCGCGGTTCTGATGGACGCATTCGTGATCCGGGCCACGCTCGTCCCTGCGTTCATGCGCATCGCCGGTGAGGCGAACTGGTGGGCACCGAATTGGCTCCGGCGCGTCCACGCGCGGATCGGCTTCGGCGAGGACAGGGAGCCGCCGCCGCCGCCGCCCGACGCGCCAGCCCAGGAGCCGACGGCCGAGCCGGTGGGGTCACGATGACCGCGGCGCGCACCGCTCCGATGCGCTCCCGGCCGCGGGCCCGCCGCGGCGAGGGCGAGAAGCTGCGCGACGACCTCCTCGACGCCACGGGGCGGCTCATGATCGAGACGGGACGAGCCGACGCGGTGTCGATCAGGGCGATCGCCGACGCCGTGGGCGTGACGCCGCCGTCGATCTACCTGCACTTCCCCGACAAGGAGTCGCTGATCCTCGCCGTGTGCGAACGACACTTCGAGACGTTCGACTCGGTCATCGAGCAAGCGGGCACGTCGACCGATGACCCGGTCGAGAGTCTGCGCCGCCGCGGCCGGGCGTACGTCCGCTTCGGGCTGGAGAACCCCGAGCCGTACCGGATCTTGTTCATGACCCCGACCAACGGCGCCGAGCGGCCCGACGCGCTCAGCGGCGCCGGCGGCCGCGCGTTCCAGCACCTCGTCGACGCCGTACAGCGGGGCGTCGACTCCGGCGCGTTCCGGCGCGTCGACCCCGTGCTCGCCGCGACCGGGGTGTGGATGACCGTCCATGGCGTCACATCGGCGCGCATCTCGATGCCCGGCTTCCCGTGGCCGGACCTCGAAGCACTCGTCGATCACGTCTGCGACATTCAGAACCGAGGTCTGAGCAAACCCGCTCACGAAGACGAAGGAGAAACGGCATGAGCACAGCAGTCGAGAACCGCTATCTGGTGGGGAACTTCGCGCCGGTCACGGACGAGGTGACGGCGACCGACCTGCCCGTCGAGGGCGCGATCCCAAAGGATCTGAACGGGCGGCTGTTGCGCAACGGGCCCAACCCGATCGCGCCCGACCCGGCCTCGTACCACTGGTTCACCGGCGACGGCATGCTGCACGGCATCGAGCTTCGCGACGGCAAGGCGGCGTCGTACCGGAACCGCTGGATCCGCACCGACCAGGCCGCCGAGCTGCTGGGCGAGGAGCCGATTCCGGGGCAGCCCGACGACGTGTTCGCGGGCGGGCCAAGCGCGGCGAACACGCACGTCTTCGCGCACGCCGGGAAGATCTTCGCCCTTTACGAGGTGGCCCTCCCGACGCAGGTGTGCCCGGACCTCTCCACCGTCGGCCGCTACGACTTCGGCGGCAAGCTCCGCTCCGCGATGACAGCGCACCCGAAGATCGACCCGGTCACCGGCGAGATGCTCTTCTTCGGTTACGACGCGTTCGGCCCGCCGTGGCTCCGCTACCACGTCGCGAACGCCGACGGTGAGCTCGTCCGCAGCGAGGACATCGACATCAAGGGACCTGCGATGGTGCACGACTGGGCCATCACCGAGCACAACGTCGTCTTCCTCGACCTGCCCGTCGTGTTCGACTTCGACCTCCTCGGCAAGCGGCCGTTTCCAGCCGAATGGAAGCCCGACTACGGCGCCAGAGTGGGCGTCATGCCGCGCGACGGCGGGAACGCCGACGTGCGTTGGTTCGATATCGAGCTCTGCTACGTGTTCCACCCGCTCAACGCGTACGACGACAGCGGCAACGTCGTCATCGACGTCGCACGGCACCCCAAGATGTTCGCCACCGACCTACACGGCCCAGCCGAGCTGCCGCCGACGCTGGACCGGTGGACGATCGACCTCGACGCCGGGAAGGTCATCGAGGAGCGACTGGACGACCGGCCCCAGGAGTTCCCGCGCGTCGACGACCGGGTCATCGGACGTCGCCACCGCTACGGCTACACGTCGCACGTCGGGCGCGACGACGACTGGGTCACGTTCGGACAACTGTTGAAGCACGATCTCCGAGCAGGAACCGTCGAGGCGCACACCTTCGGCTCCGGCACTCACGCCAGCGAGGGCGTCTTCGTCGCCGCGTCGGACGACGCCGGTGAGGACGAGGGTTGGTTGCTGACGGTCGTCTACGACGAAGGCCGCGACGCCAGCGACCTCGTCATCCTCGACGCCACCGACTTCTCCGGATCGCCGGTCGCGACCGCGCACCTCCCGCAGCGCGTGCCGTTCGGCTTCCACGGCTCGTGGATCCCGGACGGGGCGGCGTAGCGATTTACGTGCCGGGCTCGGCCATGAGCTCGAGCTGAATGTTGTCGGGGTCGCGGAACACGAGTACCGCGCCGTAGGGCGCGTCGACGATCGGCGTGTAGGTCACGTCGTGCTGCTCCAGGTGCTCCTGCCAGCGCTCCAGCTCGGCGCGGCTCTGGACCAGGAACGACAGGTGGTCGAGCCCGGTCCGGAACTCGTCGAAGGCGGATCCGTCGAGCACCGTCGGCTGCCGGACGCACAACTCCGCTCCGAGCCGGGCGTGCCGCATGTCGGCAAGGCGAAAGTCGGCGTCGTCCACGCGCTCGCCCACCTCGAACCCGAGCACCTCGGTGTAGAAGCGCTCGCTGCGGTCGACGTCGGTGACCGTCAGATCGATATGCGAGATGCCGACGAGCTCGGGCACAACGGCATTCAATCACCGACGCGCTTCTCGTAGCGGGCCTGCACGTACGGCGCGATGGTGACGTCGCCGACGTGCCGGTACCCGGCACGGTCGTAATAGGCGCGCAGCGGCTCGTTCCAGGCCACGCAGTCGAGGCGCAAGAACGGTTTCCCGGCGCCGGCAACGCGCCGTTCCGCCCAATGCAACAAGTTCTCGCCGAGCGCTTCGCCGTGGCGCCGCACGGCGAGCCGGTGCAGGTACCCGGCGTCCATCGGGTACCCCGCCCAG
>JALZAA010000168.1 GCA_030948625.1 Actinomycetota bacterium | reverse complement strand
GTGCCGAGCGGCGTCTCCTCGGTCGCGTACCGCATCCGGACGCCGAAGTCCGAGCCGTCGCCGAAGTAGTCGCGGATCTGATTGGCAAGGAACGCGACGGTGACCACGATGTCGTCGAACCCGTGCTGCGCCAGGAGGCGCACGATGTGCTCCATCATCGGGCGGTTCACGAGCGGCATCATCGGCTTGGGTTGGTTGCTCGTAAGCGGGCGCAGCCTGGTGCCCTCACCCCCGGCCAGGATCACGGCCTTCATGCCGCAATCCTCTCGTCCCGGCGCCCCCGGCCCTCCCGGAGCGCCGCCCGGGCCTGCGGGACGTACATGACCGCGGCGTAGTAGCTCAGCGCCAGTCCGCCGATCGTGAACACCCATGTCACTGCCAGCAGCATCGCCCGCGGAGCGCCCGAGAGCGCGTCCGCGAACAAGAACCCGGGCAGAGCGAACATGAGCGCCAGTGTTCCCGCCTTCCCGGCCCACTGCACGTCCATGCGGCGGGCGCCGACGGCGGCGAGCACCACCACCGCGACAGAGACGACCGCCTCACGGGCGAGCACGACGATGCCGACCCACAGCGGCAGGCTGCCGTCCACGAGCAACGCGACGCCGGCGAACACCAGCAGGACCCGGTCGGCGGTCGGGTCGAGGACCTTGCCCACCTCGCTCCCCTGGTCGAAGTGCCGGGCGATCCAGCCGTCGATCCAGTCGGTCGCGCCGAGCAGGGCGAGCAGCAGCCCGGCCTCGACCCTCGCTTCACGGCCGAGCAGGAGCCAGAGGAACAGCGGCACGCATGCCAGCCGGGCCACCGAGATGAGATTCGGCACCGTCAGGATGCGGTGATCGGCGGCCTTGGTGCTCGCCGTGGTCGCGCTCACAGCAAGCCAGCGTATGCGCCGCCGTCCACGGGGATCGCGGTCCCCGTGAGGAACCGAGCGTGCTCGGAGCAGACGAATGCTGCGATCGCGCCGAAGTCCTCGGGCCGGCCGAGCATTCCCGCCGGGACGCCACTCGGGTCGGCGTGGCCGAGTTGCCGGACGCGGTCGGTGTCGTGGGTCCCGGGCTGGAGCGAGTTCACGGTGACGCGGTCGCCCGCGACCTCGCGAGCGAGGGTCTTGAGGAACCCCGTCGCACCGGCGCGCGCCGTGTTGGAGAGGATGAGGCCGGGGATGGGCTGGCGCACCGCGATCGAAGTGATCGCGACGACGCGTCCCCAGCGCCGTTCGCGCATCTCGGGCACGGCGGCGTCGCACATGGCGATCACCGACAGGCAATTCAGCTCGAACGCTTCGAGGTACTGCTCGACCCGGGTCGAGGAGAAGTCGCCCGGCGGTGGTCCGCCGGCGTTCGGAACGAGGATGTCCACCCCGCCGAGGGCCGCGTGAGCGGCGTCGACGAACTGGCGCGCGCCATCAACCGTGCCGACATCGGCGACGAGTGGCACTGCGCCGTCGCCGATGCTTCCGGCGGCCTCCTCGATGCGGTGGCGGTCACGGCTGCAGATCGCGACCCGGACGCCCTCGGCGGCCAGCGCGGCCGCGGTCGCATAGCCGAGCCCTCGACTGGCGGCCGCGACCGCGGCGCGGCGTCCCGAGATCCCGAGGTCCATGCTGCTCCTCCCGCTCAGTCGCTGAGTTGTTCAGTCGTGGATGGGGCCGTCGGCGTCGCGCAGTGAGCGCATCTGGCGGCCGGTGCGCAGGGCGATGATCTCTGCGCAGATGGAGACGGCGGTCTCCTCCGGAGTTCGCGCCCCGAGGTCGAGACCGATCGGCGCCATGACGCGGTCGATCGCTCCCTCGTCGACGCCAGCGTCCGCAAGTCGCCGTAGGCGGCCTGCATGTGTGCGACGTGAGCCCATCGCGCCGATGTAGCCCACCTCGGTCTCGAGCGCGGCACTGATCGCGGGCACGTCGAACTTGTGGTCATGGGTCAGGACGCACACCGCGTCGCGCGGCCCCAGCTCCTCCCCCACTTTGGCGAGGTACCGGTGGGGCCAGTCGTTCACGACCTCATCGGCCATCGAGAACCGCTGCGGCGTCGCGAACACCGCGCGTGCGTCGCAGACGGTCACCCTGTAGCCGAGCAGCTTTGCGGCTCGCGCCAACGCGGCGGTGAAGTCGACGGCGCCGAAGATGATCATGTGGGGCGGTGGCGCGAACGACTCGATGAACACCTCCACCGCGCGCTCGCGGGCCTCACCGTGCGGTCCGTAGTGCCGGGTCGCGGTGAGCCCCGCCTGCAGCTGGGCGCGTGCATCGCGCGCAACGACGCGGTCGAGACCGGCGCCGCCGAGGCCGCCCAGTGGTTCGCTCTCGGGCTTCACGAGCAGCTTGGCGCCGACGTTCCGGCCCGCGATGACGGTCGCCAGCGCGACGGGCTCCTCGGCGCGCACCGCGTCGCGGAGGGCGTCGTAGGTGCCGGTGGTCACGAGCTCACCAGTCGAGCGGCTCGACGAAGAGGTGGATCGTCCCTCCGCACGTCAACCCGACCGCGAAGGCCTCGTCGTCGGAGTAGCCGAATGTGATGACACCGCGCTCGCGCTCTCCCTGCAGGACGGAGAGCGCTTCGGTGAGCACCGCCCCTTCGACGCAGCCTCCCGACACCGACCCCGCGACCTCGCCGGCGTCGTTGACCGCCATCGCGGCGCCTGCTTCACGAGGGCCGGAGCCCTCGACGTCGACGACGCGCGCCACCGCGACGCGATGTCCCGCCGCCCGCCAGCGCTCGATGTCGTCGATGACGTCTTTCATGTCTTTCTCCGTGGCTTCATCGTGCGATGACCTCCGCCAGCTCCTCGAGGGACGCGAGCGAATGCCCCTCGACGAACTCGTCGACGTACGGGAGGGCCGCGGCCATCCCCCGCGCGAGCGGCGCGAAACCCGGCGACGCCTTCAACGGGTTCACCCACACGACCCGGTACGCGAGCCGGCTCAACCGGGCCATCTGCTCACCGAGCTCGTCGGGGTCGCCGCGGTCCCAGCCGTCCGACAGGATCACGACGACCGCCCCGCGTGCCATCCCCCGCTGCCCCCAGCTGTCGGTGAACTCGCGGAGCCCGTCGCCGAGGCGAGTGCCGCCGGACCAGTCGAGGACGCGCCGTCCCGCCGCAGTGAGGGCGGCATCGGGATCCCGGGACGACAGCTCTCTGGTGATACGGGTGAGCCGGGTGCCGAGCGCGAAAGCCTCGACGTGGCCACGACCGACGACGGCTGCGTGCAAGAAGCGCAGCAGCGCGCGGGCGTACGGCTCCATCGAGCCGCTCACGTCGCAGAGCAGCACCAATCGCCGCGGACGTCGTGCGGGCGCGAGGAAAAAGCGCGAGATCGGCTCGCCACCCGAGCGCAGTGAGTGCCGCACCGTGCGGCGGAGGTCGGGCTGAGCCCTGGGCCGGCGGCGAGACGTTGGTCGGAGGCGACGCGATCGGCGCAGCGCGCCGGCGAGGCGCACGTCGGCCATGAGGCGGCGCGCTTCCTGGAACTCGGCTCTCGTGTAGGCGGCGAAGTCGCGATGGCGCAGCACCTCGGCCGGGCTCCAACGCACGGCGAGCACGGGTCTGTCGGCATCGTCGTCGTCGGTCTCGTGGTCGGCGCCGCCGGCCGCGTCCCCGTCGCCGGGGGTGTCGAGCGCGAGGGTGACCACCTGCGCGCCATCGGCGGTTCTGCTCTGCGGGCGCTGCTCGCCGAGCCAGAAGGCAGCGAAGGCGCGGTCGTACTGCGGGACGTCCTCGGGACGGTGCACGAGCGTCGCGCGCCCCGCCCAGTAGACGGCGCCCGGACGCTCGACGCCGAGAGCGGCAAGGGCCTGCGCGAACAGGACTGTGCTGCCGGTCGCGATATCGAGGCCGGCGCCGCGCAAGACCCGGGAGAATCCCACCACCATGCGGTCAGGGCTCGTCGTGGCCTCGGCGAGCTCGTCAGGCACTGCGCTCCCCCGCCGCCTGCACGACCTCGTCGAGCCCGTGCGCGCGCACACGTTCCTGGTCCTCGCGGTACTTGAGGATCGTTCCCAGCGTCACGTCGACCGAGTCCTGGTCGATCGACTCGCGACCGAGCGCGGCGAGCGCCTGCGACCAGTCGATCGTCTCGGCGACCCCGGGCGGCTTGTAGAGGTCGAGGTCGCGCAATGCCTGCGCCGCGCCGGCCACCTGGCGAGCGAGGGCTTCGGGCACGCCGGGGGCCCGCACGCGCAGAATCGCGAGCTCGCGAGCGAAGTCCGGATGGCCGATCCAGTGGTACAGACACCGACGCTTCAACGCGTCGTGCACGTCGCGCGTCCGGTTCGAGGTGAGGACCACGACCGGCGGCACGTCGGTGCGAAACGTGCCGAGCTCGGGGACCGTGATCGCGTAGTCGGACAAGATCTCGAGCAGGAAGGCCTCGAACTCGTCGTCGGCGCGGTCGACCTCGTCGACGAGCAACACGGGTGGCACGTCGCCCTCGTAGGCGATCGCGCGCAACAGGGGTCGGCGCACGAGAAAGCGCTCCGAATAGAGCTCGTCCTCGACGACCTCGGCGCCGCTGGCTTCGACCGCGCGGAGGTGCAGCAGCTGCCGCGAGTAGTCCCACTCGTAGACGGCCTGGGCGGCATCGATGCCCTCGTAGCACTGCAGCCGGATCAGCTCGCCGCCCGTCCAGCGGGCCAGCACGTTGGCGACCTCGGTCTTGCCCACACCGGCCTCGCCCTCGAGCAGCAGCGGGCGGCGAAGGGTCAGCGCGAGGTAGATCGCCGTGGAGAGCCCCTCGTCGGCGAGGTATTTGTGCTCGTCGAGTGCGGCGCGCACGGCTGCAACGGATTCGACCATTGACCTCAATCGTAATGCCGCTGGTCAGAGGCCCAGTGCTGCGCCCTCGGTCCGGGGCTCGGTGGCGACGGCATAGCCGGCGTCGGTGCACTCGATGGCGTGCGCATGTCCCATGCCAGTGTCACCGTGGCGCGTGGGTTGCGCGTCGTGGCCGAGTGCGCGCAAGGCGTCGAACCACTCGGGTGGGAAGGTGCGCTCCGCGCGCAGGGTCCAGCTCGACGGATCGATGCACCAGCGCGGCTCGTCGAGCGCGTCCTGTGGGTCGGCTCCGTCGTCGACGAGGTGTGCCAGCAGCTGGACCTGGATCTGCGCCTGCGAGTCGCCGCCCATCGAGCCGAACACGAGCCACGGCGCGCCGTCGCGCATCGCCATCGCCGGCATCAAGGTGTGCATCGGCAGCTTGGCGGGGGCGAGCGCGTTCACCCGGGTCGGATCGAGCGTGAACGACGAGCCGCGGTTGTTGAGGTTGATCCCCCATTCGGGCACGTGCAGGCCGGACCCGAACGACAGGAAGTTCGACTGGATGAGGCTGACGAGCAGGCCGTCACGGTCGGCCGCGCACAGGTACGCGGTACCGCCCACTTGCGCGGCGCCGGCATCGGGAGTCGTCACGCGCTGCGGGTCGATGCGAGACCGGCGTTCGGCGACCCAGTCGTCCGACAACATGTCGTCCGGCGTGACGGTCATGGCGTCCGGGTCGGAGACGTACTCGTTGCGGTCCTCGAGCGCGAGCTTGACCGCCTCGATGAGGAGATGCTGGCGCTCGGGGCCGTCCGCAGGAAGGGCGAAGCCGTCGAGGATGCGCAGCGCCTCGAGCGCGGCCACGCCTTGTGTCGGCGGCGGGAGCTCGGCGATCTCGACGCCGCGGTACTCCGCCCGCAAGGGGTCGGCCCACCGGCCCCCGTACGCAGCGAGATCGTCGGTGGTGACGAACCCGCCTGCGTCCTGGACCGTCTCGGCGATGGCAGGCGCGATCGGACCGCGGTAGTACGCGTCCGGACCGTCCGCCGCGAGCGTCTCGATGGTGCGCGCCAACGCCGGCTGGCGCAGGACGTGCCCGGGTTGCGCACCGCCGTACGCGGCGCTCAGTCCATCGAACCCCTCGTACATCGTCAGTGAGCCGGAGACGTAAAGCGCGCCGATCGGCGTGAGCTCGAATCCTTCGCGCGCATACGACAGCGCCTGCTTCGCGAGGTCGCCGAACGACCTGGTCCCCCAGCGATCGAGCATGTCGAACCAACCCCCGACCGCGCCCGGAACCGTGACCGAATGCGGGCCGAACAGCGGCATCGCATCGGTGTGCGCCTGCTCGCGGACGGCGTCGATGGTGGCCGCCTTCGGCGACCGTCCTGAACCGAGGTACCCCTGCAGTCTGCCGTCCCACACGATCGCGAAGACGTCCGCGCCGTAGCCGCAGAGGTACGGCGCGACGACGCCCAGTGCGAGGTTCGCCGCGATTGCGGCATCGACGGCATTGCCGCCGCGCGCCAGGGTCGCCAGACCCGCGGCCGAAGCGAGGTAGTGCGGCGTCGCCACGCCACCGTGAGGGAACCTCCGGGCGCTCATGGATGGTCAGGCTAGGCCGCGCTGTCGGGTCTTCAGCGGTCCAGGAGCTGCTGGGCGAGGTACGCGATGCTCAGCAGCGTCATGGCGACGGCGATCGCCCATCCGGCCGCGCGGAGTGCGCCGTCGACGCGATGTCCCCGCATGGTTCGTCGGTCGCCCGCGATCAGCAGGAGAAAGATGAGTGTGACCGGCGTGCCGACCCCGGCCACGATCGACGCGAAGAACAGCAGCTGGATCGGTGAGACATCAAGCATCGCGATCGCGATGCCAATGGCCCCCGCGATGCCCATGACCGCATAGAACCGAGGCGCGTTGCGGACAGGCTCCGACAGGCTTCGGCGCCAGTCGAACTCGGCGCCGACGACGTATGCGACCGTCCCCATGAGGACCGGGAGGGCGAGCAGCGCCGAGCCCAACAAGCCGATGCCGAAGAGGTAGCTCGCGGCCGAGCCCGCAAGGGGTTCGAGCGCGCGGGCGGCGTCCTGGGCGGTCTGTACGTCCTGGTGGTGACGGCCGAGGGTCGCACCGGTTGCGATCAGGATGAACCAGAAGATGGCGACGGCGAAGAACATGCCGATCGCGGCGTCCGCTTCTTTGGGTCGGAGCCAGCTGAGTGCTGGACGTTCCTCGGCGAGCTCCACGGTGTGCCAGACGAAGACATAGCTGCTGAGGGTGGTGCCCAGGAGTGCCAGCGCGCCAGAGACGTAGTCCTGGCTGAACGAGATGTGCGGTACGAACGTGTCTCGGGCGACCTGACCCCAGGGGGCGTGGGCCATCACCGCGGCGAATCCATAGGCGAAGAGGACGAGCAACACGTATTTGAGGAACCGTTGGATCTCGTCGTACGTGCCGAGCAGCAACAACGCCAGGACGACGATGCCGAGCGGGAGCGCCAACCACCGCCCCGACACATGGATGAGCAGCCCGAGCGCGGCCGCCCCCGCCTGGAGGTCGGCTGCGATGGTGATGACCACCACGATGACGATGGCCTCGAGGAAGACGAACTGCGCGCGCCGCCCGAAGCGCTGGTGCACGAGCGTCTGGAGGTCGCTCCCGGTGACTACTGCGATGCGCGTGCTGACGATCAGGATCACCGCGAGCATCGGGAACAAGAGGACTGTCAGCCACGAGAGGGCGAAGGCCGTCGTTGCGCCGATGACGGCCAGGGTGGCAACCGTGGTCGGGTCGACGTCGCTGGCCCCGGCCACTACGCCGGCGCCGAGCGACCTGAGCCAGTGCACGCCCCGGGGTGCCGTGCGGGTGCCGCCCTGGGGTGTCTCGCTCCGCCTCTGCGTGCGGGCCATCGCCCGTTCTTTTCCAAATGACGGAAGCGATGCACCTCTCCTTGCGGCGCATGCGGATGGTGCCGCTCGCCCAGGTCGGCTGTGCCTGCTGTGGTTTGCCCCTCGCTACGCGAAGCCCACGGGAGTCGGGATCCGGTCGTCCCGCCGGACCCGGAGATCGCGTTCGGCAGACATCGGGTGAAGACGCGCCGCATGCACGGCCGGCGGTTTGCGCCGGGACCGGAAGTGAACCAACGCCGCATCGACCGCGACGGCAGCGAGCACGACGATCGGCGGCTCGGCCGGCACGCGGAAACGCGTGAGGCCATAGAACGCGGCCGCCACCAGCGTGACGAGCAGGAGCGGGGCGAGGAGAGGAAGCAGCACGACATGCCGACGCCGGAGGACGACGACTCCGGCCGCGGCGAGACCGAAGACGGGCCAGAACATGGCCCACCCCGCGAGCGACGCCCATTCGGGTCTGCCTTCGGCAACGCTGAAGTGCGCCATCTGGAACGGGCGATACACACCCCAGATCCGGCCGACGCGTGCGCTCACGACCACCGGGAGCCGGCTGAGGTGATGGCGCATGTAGTCGCGTCCCAGATGGCGTTTCTGGTCGGCGGCCGCGGACGGCTCCTGTGACACCCGGTCAGGTTTGCAGAGGCCGAGCCAGAATCCGGTCAGGAATCCCGAGTACGTCGCGTCGCAGTTCGCTCCGGCCACGACACCGCCGTCGCCGTACGAGATGAACGCGGGTCGTTCGTACCGGAACAGCAAATAGGCCTGCCAGGGCGCGACCACCACTGCGCTCGTGAGCACCACGACGCCGGCGATGCGTGATCGACGATGCCATGGCACGCCCTTCATCATCAGGGTCGCCGGCACCGCGAGCAGCGGAATCAACAGCAGGAGCTCACCCCGGCTCAGCATTGCGAGCGCGCAGGCCGCACCCAGCAGGATTGCGTACCGCCAACACGGTGTGCGTATCAACCGGTATGTGAACAGCAGCGCCGCCGCGGTTGTCAACGCTGCGAGTGTCTCGGGCAGCAGCAAACCGTCGTTCACCCATAGGTTGGGATAGACGGCCCCGATCCCCGCTGCGATGAGGCCGGCACGAGGACCTCCGAGCTCACGCCCGAGCAGCCCCAGGACGATCACGGCCGCCGCGCCGACGAACGCCATGGTCATGAGCATTGCGGTCTCGTTGTCGTCGGCGACGAGCGCGACCGGCGAAAGCACCACGGCCGTCAGCGGCGGATGCTCACCGCTCCCTAGAAAGTTGACACCGAACGCGGACGGCTCGAAGCCGTCGCCGTTGGCGAAGCTCGACGCCTCGCTCTCGTAGAACAGCTCGTCATAGGTACGCGTCTGATCGCGCGTCACCGTCGTGACGTACACCGCCCGACCGAGAAACGCGGCCGCTGCGATACAGACGAGCACGCGCCCGAAGCGTCCATGGCCCATCGGACAAACCCCCCCAAATCCCCCGTAATGGACAGTGTACGAAGGGAAAGCGCTGGTGACTAGGGGTGACCTGCCGGGGCAGGGCGGGCCCGGGCGCGGCCGGGCGACCGCAGGAGCCCTGGAAGATGACGCCCCGCTCGCTTACGGTGCCTCAACGGACGGGGAGGTAGGCATGGCAGTTTTCAACGCGGCGTTCCCGGTTCTCCCGGGCAAGGTCGACGCAGCTCGCGCGTTCGCCGGGGAGACGATGGGCGCACAGCGTTCGGGCTACGACGAGGCGCAGAAGCGTGGCGGCATCACCCGCGAGACCTGGTCGATCCAGGAGACTCCGGACGGCAGCGCGTTCGTCCTGGTGTGGTTCGAGAGCCCGGACCCCGACCAGTCGTTCGCGGAGCTCGCGCAGGACCCCTCTGACTTCGCGGTCTGGTTCCGCGGGAAGGTGAAAGAGATCAGTGGCGTCGATCTCTCAGCGCCTCCCGAGGACGCGGGTCCCGAGGTCGTTCTCGACTGGAAGGCCTGAACGCGCGCCACACCATCGCCGGCGCTGAACCGACTTCGCAGTGGTGGTCGGGCTGGCGGGACTCGAACCCGCGACCTTCGGTCCCCCAGGCCAACGCCTGCCATATCGAAGCGTCCCCGCCCGTCCGCACAGTGCGCCCGACGTGCGGGTTTGCACCTAGGCCGCGGCCGTTCATGATGGCTTGTGCTCTTCTATCCGGCCCGGTCCGTTTGCTGCGCGTTTGCTGGTGAGGCCGGAATGGGCGCTCGGTCACTCGGTGCTCGCCCCCAGGATGCGCGCCGCGATCCGATGCGCGGCCGCCTCCTCGACCTCGCGGCTGACGTGCGAGTACGTGTCGAGCGTGACGGTCGTGGTGGAGTGCCCTAGCCGCTCCTGAACGACCTTCGGATGCTCGCCCGCTGCGAGCGCCGCGCTCGCGAACGAATGGCGCACGTCATGGAGCCGGATCAGCGGCAGGCCCGCACGCTCCACGCGCTTCTCGAACAGGTAGCTGAGTGTCTGGGGATGGATCACGCTGCCGTCGGGGCGAGTGAACACGAGGCCGTGCCCGTCCTGCCATCCCTCCCCCATGGCCAGACGCTCCTCGTTCTGCCGCGCCTTCCAGGCGCGGAGCGCTCCGACCGTCACGGGATCAAGCGTCATAGACCGCCGGCCGCGGTCTGTCTTGGGCTCGGAGAATCGAACCTCGTAGCCGACCGCGATCAGGGTCTGTTGGACGCTGAGCCGGCCTGCCTCGAGGTCAAGGTCGGACCAGCGCAACCCCAGCAGCTCGCCGCGTCGAAGGCCGCTGGTTGCGAAGAGAACCCACCCCGCCTGTAGCCGATCCTGCGGGTCGTGCTCAACGAAGGCGCGGAGTTGCTCAGGCGTCCAGTACCGCATCGGCTTGTCGGCCGGCTTCGGCGGGTCGGCATCGGATGCGGGATTGCGGACGAGTAGCCGCCAGCGGACCGCGTCGCGCATCGCCCGGTTCAGCGTCTTGTGGATGTACGCGATCGTCCGTGCGCCCAAACCGCCTTTGCCGTTGCGTCGACCGGAGCGCGCGAGCTCGCCGTACATCGCGTTGAGGTGCTCGGGCCCAAGGTCGCGGAGCATGACGTGGCCAATTCGGGGAACGACGTGGTTCGTGATGTTGTCGGCGTAGCTGCGGAACGTCGACGGGCGCACGGTCCCTTCAATCGCAGACAGCCAGGACGGGCGCTGCGGAGTTCCTTCGATCAGGAACTCGCGGACGGTGAGCCGCGCCGGTGGCGCGTACGTCCCATCCTCACGCGAGACACTGAGCTTGTCGGCCGCGGCTGCCGCGTCCTTCTGGCGCTTGTAGGGCCCGTGCCACCGCTGACGGCGCTCATGCACAACCGCGCCAAGCGGCCCGCCGCACTTGGGACATTCCTCGACGTCGGCGTGGTCGTTCGCCCACACGCGCCCACCCTTGCACTCCAGCGCACACCGGCGCGCCGGCTGGTTGCCTTCCTCGACGACAACCGCGTACCTGTGCTCGCCACGCTTGACGACACTCGCGCTCATGGATTCTCCTCTGTATTCGTGCGACGAGCAGGCGTCATGAGTCCACGCCGGCGCGCTTCCTTGATCCACCGATGCACAGTGGACACCGGTTGGCGGTTCGCTCGAGCGATGCGGACAGCGGGCTTCGACCCGGTCGCGGCGGCCATGCTGAAGGCAGCCGCGACCTCGGCATAGAACTCGTCGGGGCGCTTGCGCGTCTTGGGTACTTTGAGCTTGAGGCTGGGACTCTCAGCGGGAAAGGTGACGACCATCGCTTCGTTCGAGTAGTAGGCCGCGAACGATCCGCCTTTGCCCTCGGCGGACACCCCGCTGCCGATGAGTGTCTGCGGCTCCTCGTCTGCCGGCGGTTCCCACACGACCGTGCTCAGCGCCGCGCCGGGCAACTCAGCTGCCTCCAACGTTTCGGGCTGGCGCAGGGCATCGCGCAGGGTGCCCGCCATCCACGGCTCGTTGACCGCGGCCTCTAGCCTCGCGAGCGGCACTGCACGCAGGCCCTCCACAGTGAGCGGCTCCGCGCCCGCGATGTGCAGCTCGCTGATCCCAAACCGGCCGGTCCTTTCGTCGGCCACAACCTTGACGTACAAGACGACCGGGAGATCTGGCCCTTCGACCCGAAGCCACCCACCGCGCCCAATGACGAACTTCCACTCCACGCGCGGAGCGTAGCCTTTTTGTCCCCGTGCCGTCCACCCCTGCGGGCGTAGCGGTCCACGGCCGCAGCCACCACCGTCCTCTATAGTGGCGGCGTGGCATTGACGGCCGCAGGAGTAGACCCCCAGATCGGGAAGCTGGTTGGCGAGCTACGCGAGGCCCAGCTCCCGCCCCCAACGCGGCGACGGCTGATCAGAGTCGGCGCTGGAGCGTCCCTTCGCGACGTCGCCGGCCTGCTCGCCGTCTCGCCCATGACGGTCTTGAAGTGGGAGCGGGGCACTCAGCCGCGACGTGATCGTGCGATCGCGTACCGAAGGGTGCTCGAAGCGCTCGAGCGGGCGACGCAATGAGCGCACTCCCCGACCCCGCGGACGAGCCGACGATCGAGGTCGAACGCGCCGGCCAACTCGTCGGTCTCGGGCGCTCCAAGGCATACACGGAGGCTCGCCGGTTCTTGGACACCGAAGGGCGCGAGGGGCTGCCCGTGATCGCGTTCGGCCGGACGTTACGTGTCCCGACTGCGCGGCTACTCGCCATGCTCGGCGTAGCCACGCCATCGATGAGCGGCACCGGTTGCGGTGGCGTCATCACCGAATCGTGAGCGTCGACGTGATGCACGCGCCAGCTCCGGCGGATGAACAACCGCCCGAGGACGACGAGTACGTCGGCGATTGGTCCGGGCGGGAGCCCGATTGGTTCGGCGAACAACGCCAGAAGCTCGGCGCGCTCGATGACAAGCCACCCCCTGAGGACTACGAGCTCGAAGTGGGCGAGGATTGGGTCGACCCGAACCCGCCGATGACAGACGCCGAGGTGATCGAACTCCTCGGACCCGGCGCGCACCGCGACAAGGATGGCTACTGGCTACGCGCGCCACTCACGCGCGAACCATTCGACCCTGGGCCCGACTACGCCAACGTCTCCGAACGCGGGGAACGCGACGCCTACGTCGACGCGGAGATCAACTGGCCCGCGTTCTGGAACGAGGACCTAACCGCCCGCCACTACCTCCTCGAGCCACTCGCGCCCCGCGGGCGCGCCGTGACGATCGTGTCCAAAGCCAAAGAAGGCAAGAGCGAACTGGCCCTCTTTTGCGCCGTACAGCTTGCTCGCGGACTGAAAGC
>JALZAA010000156.1 GCA_030948625.1 Actinomycetota bacterium | reverse complement strand
GCCGCTGGTCGCGAATGAACTCGCCGAGGTCGCCCAGCCTCGATGCGTAGTCGGTCATACGGCGGCCGAGTGCGTGCGCCCTGGATGCGGTCGGCTCACGCCTGGCCCACCTTGTGGCGGGCGGCGAGGTCGGCCTCGATGCGATCGATCACCGCGTGCAGGGCGCGGCGCTGGGCCGACGCCTGCCGCTCGAGCTCGCCGAGCTGCGCGATCGTCGCCCGCAGGTCGTCCTCCGAGACGTTCGGCAGCTCGGCGAGCGTCCCGTCGGAGATGAGCCGCTCGAGGCCCCGCCGCCACGGAATCTCCATCGAGGGCGCGAGCTGTCGTGGCAGCCGGCTCCGCTCGGCCGGGGGCCGCTGCCCGTCGTCGGACAGGATCTCGGGCAGCGCGGCGATGAGATCGCCGACCGAGCCACCGCGGGCGCGTCGATCGAGCTCTGCAGCCAGGATGTCGAGCCGCGCCTGTGCCACGCGACGGACGTACGAAACCTCGGTCTCGATGTCGAGGCACTCGGTGTGACTCCGGCGCACCCGTTCGAGCGGCCAGTCCGCGAGACCGACGAGAAAATCGGGTTCGAGCACCTTGTCGACCCTGCGACGGTGCTCGCCCATGGATGTAACGGTACAGCGGCGCCCGGGCGGCCCGCGGCGTCAGCAGATCTTCGAGATCGTCGGGAACGGATTGACCGGGGGGCCGGTCCGGCCGGCGGGACGGATCTCGAAGTGCGTGTGCGGCGCCCCGCGGGCGTTGCCGGTGTCGCCTCCCTTGGCGATGATCTCGCCCTGCGCGACGTGGCGCGGACCGCCGAGGTACTGAGAGAGGTGGTAGTAGACGTACGTCGTGCCGTTGTCGCCGGCGAGGTACGCGCCCATACCGCCGGAACCGCCGTCGCCGTAGGTCACGTTGCCCGCAACGACGGCGAGGTTGCTCGTCCCGATCGGGACGAACATGTCGTTGCCCTCGTGCCGGTGTCCCTTGCGGGGCTGCCCGAAGTCGTCGCTGAACGCGGCGCCGGGGACAGGACACACGAGGCCGTCGACCACAGGCGCGGTCACCGCGGTCGCGCCCGAGTTCGGCGCCGCGGCCGCAGCCGCCGCTTTCTTCGCGTCGAAGTCGCGCTGTGCCTGCTGGAGGTCGGCAACCTTGACGTCGAGGAGCTTCCGCTCGCCCGCGAACGTGTCGAGCGCCTCGCGTTGCAGCTTGCGCTGAGCGGCAAGCCGCTCGCGCTGAGCGGCGAGGTCAGCCGACGTCTGGGCATAGTCCGCGACGGCTTGCTTGTCGGATGCGTTTGCCGCGTCGAGCAGCATCGACGACCGGACCCCGTCGCGCGGGTCGTCCGTCGCGAAGATCACCGAGATGTCGGCACCCTGGGTCTTGTACGCGATCACTGCCCGGCGCTGCGCAACCTCCCGAAATCCCTCGGCGCGCGCCTCACCGACCTTGATCTTCTGCTCGATCAACGCGACTTCGTCGCCCAGCTGCTCGTAGTGAGACTGCGCATCGGTGAACCGGGCTGCGGCTGCGTTGGCATCGTTCTTGGTGGCCGTCAATCGCTGCTGCAAGTCGGCCAGCGAATCGCCGGGCGCGGCGGCAACCGGGTACGCCCATGTCAACGCCGCGAGCCCGAGGCCCACCGTCAACAGAACGCGACAAACCGCCCCAACTTGCCCGATCCGCATTGGCAGCGGACGTTAGTCATCTGCCCGCGCGCTTCGCCAACAGGCTGGGTGACCAGGGCGTTTCCGGAATCTCTTTTGCGGGCAGGAGGTTGGACGTCGCAGATTGAACGAACGCGTCCAGACGCCCGGAGCCGGAGGGAGCCCCCATGGCCCAGTACACGCTGCCCGATCTGCCCTACGACTATGCGGCCCTCGAGCCGCATTACTCCGCCCAGATCCTCGAGCTCCACCACGACAAGCACCACGCCGCCTACGTCAAGGGCGCCAACGCCGCACTCGACAAGCTCGCGGCGGCACGGGAGACCGAGCAGTTCGACACGATCAACCAGCTCCAGAAGAACCTGGCGTTCAACCTGTCGGGCCATGTCCTCCACTCGCTGTTCTGGAACAACATGACGCCCCACGGGGGCGACAAGCCCGACGGCGATCTGGCCGCTGCGATCGACGAGTCATTCGGATCCTACGAAGGGTTCCGGAACCAACTCAGCGAGGCGGCACTCAACGTGCAAGGCTCCGGCTGGGGCGCGCTCACATGGGAGCCTGTCGCCCAGCAGTTGATCGTGGAGCAGGTGTACGACCACCAGAGCAACGTGGGCCAGGGCGCGCCGCCCCTCCTCGTGCTCGACATGTGGGAGCACGCCTACTACCTGCAGTTCAAGAACGTGAAGGCGGACTGGGTCGAGTCGTTCTGGAACATCGTGAACTGGCCCGACGTCGCCCAGCGCTTCGAGAAGGCACGCCAGCTGAAGCTGCTGTAGCCCTCGCTCAGCCGCCGCTGACCGGTGGGAGGACGGCGACCTCGTCGCCGTCCCGTAGCGGAGTGCCGTCGCCGTGCTCGGGCTCGTCGCCGTTGACCCACACACGCGACGACGCGAGCACGGCGCGGAACGGGGCGCCGTAGACGGACCCCGCCGCCGCCAGCAGCTCGCCGAGCGTGGCGGCCTCGAACGTGTCGTCGGCGCGGCCCGCCGCCTCGCGCGCCTGCGCGAACAGCCGCAGCCGGATGCTCAGATCGCGATCTCCGCGACGCCGTCCTTGATGACGGCCTCGCCGGCGGGGTTGGTGGTCTCGAACGCGTAGGCGGTCTTGCCGTCGCGCTCGCCCGTGCTCCAGAAACGCGTCGTGACGGTCTCGCCCGGCAACACCGGCTTCGAGAATCGCACCGCCAGCCGCTTCAGTAGCGTGGGGTCTCCGGCAGCGAGCTCGCCGATCGCAGCCCAGCTCGTGAAGGCCATAGTGCACAGCCCGTGGATGATGATGCCGGGCAGCCCCACCGACTTGGCGAACTCCTCGTCGAGGTGGATCGGCACAGTGTCGCCCGACGCCTTCGAGTACCGGAACGTCTGGTCCAAGTCGAAGGTCTGCTCGGCGACCGCGACGGGGTCGGTGGCCCGCAGCTCCTCAGGGAACCGGTGCTCGGGCGCAGTCTCGCCCGTGCCCTCGCCGCCCGTGACCCCGCGGAAGAACGTGACCGAGTACTGCTCGTTGACGAGCTCTCCGCTCTCGTCGC